>JAJUJY010000041.1 GCA_029265085.1 Chloroflexota bacterium | reverse complement strand
GCTGTCATCATCCAATAACGGCTGAAGGGGACCAAAACCCAAAATTTCTGCCACAATCTGCTCGAACATTCTTGCGCGTTCAGGCCGTGAAAGGACAATGTTTTCTTCGTTTAAGATTTGTTCAAATAAATCCTGGATTGTCCGGCGAACCTCTGCGATTTTTGTCACATCAACAGAAGCATCTAATGTGGAAAGCAGTTTGGTCTGGACCCGTCCCTTTAAATCCTGGTACGTATCCTGCGTTGTTGGCATGGATGGGGCAGCGACACGGCGAGTTTGTAATGCAGGGGCGGATTTTTGCTGCCCTGGTGGAGTATTGTTCGGAGGTGTCGGAGAATTCGGATCCCCCTGAATTCTTTTTAAAATAGACATAGTTTTGGTCCCTTTCTAGACCATTTATTTTTTACTGTAGTCTTTTTCTTGGACTCCGTCAAGACGTGCGCTGCGTTGGTGAATGATATCCGCAAGTGCGAGGATGCACTTACTGACGGGATAAGTTTTATTTTCCAGGTAAAACGGGGTTCCACGATTGATTGAATTGGGAACAATTTTTTCATCTAATGGTATTGTCACCACAATTTCCTGGCGTAAACTCTCTCCGACTTTTTCAGGTGTGATGGCAATTCTTTTGTCATACCGGTTCATTACAAATATTATTCGATCTCGTTTTATTCCTGAAGCATCGGCAAGCGAGAGGAATAAGTTGGAACTTTTGATGGATGGAATCTCTTGTGTAGTGATTAATGCTATAAAATCAGCTCGATCTATGGCCACTTGAACAACATCCGTCAAGTAGCAGGCGGTATCAATCACTACGTAGGCATATAACTTTTGCAAATAATCAATTAATTTTCCAAATTGTTCGCCGGTTACCTGATCCGCGTGTTCAGGCCGGGGAGGGGCAGCCAGAATATTTAATCCTGAGGCTGTATGGGTAACCATTACTTCGTGGACGATTTCTGGGTCCAGTTCATCTACGCGGCTGGTCAGGTCTATAACGTTGTTTTTGCCCTGTTCGTTTAAGAATACCGCGACATCACCAAATTGCAGGTTACCATCCACCAGCACCGTTTTGGATGCATCTGTTTGTAATGCCAGTGAAAGATTGGTGGCGATGGTGGTGCAGCCTGTCCCACCTTTGGGACTGTAAACAACAATGATTTTTCCAAGTTGTGTAACCTGGCCAAAAATAGAAGGGGAGACTTCCGCCATGGTCGGATACGCCGGAGCTGCTTTGCTGCGCTCTTCGTGTGCCATAGCTCCCGCGCGCCGCACGGCGGAAGTCAATTCGTCAATCATTGGAGGTTTGGTCAGGTAATCTCTTGCGCCTGCAAGCATTGCACGCCGCATGTAACTGGGGTCGCTCTGTACGGATAGGATGACTACCTGAACAAAGGAGAGCTTTTTCCGAATGGCTTCGGTTGCAGAGATACCATCCATATCGGGCATGTTGATGTCCATGATGACAACATCGGGTTTTAGCTGCTGTGCCATTTCAATGGCTTCTTTGCCAGATTGCGCTGTGCCACAAATTTCTACGCTTGCTTCAAATTGCAGCATTCTGCGAATGTTTTCCCGAGTTTCGGTAATGTCATCAACGATTAAAACCCGAATCTTCTCTGGTGCCGCCATAATACTCCCAGGTCTCAAAACTACGTGCTATGTAGATTACTAAACCAATAACTTTTCAATTCACCTTCTGCTATTGTTCAGGTGCCGGTGTTGGTTGGGCATCATTAGCAAGTGGTGGGAAGTTCAATTCGTCAACACGAGGTTGTAAGCTGTAGGGCAGTTTAGCCGGCAGAGGAATATTCTTCTGATCCATCAAGTACTGCTGGGTAACAGCATCGGTAACGATTGGATTGGTGTCGGTAGGATTGCGTAAAGCAAGGTTTAGTTTGATGCTCGACATCAAGATGTAGTTTAATGTAACAGCATCTTGAGGGGACACAACCAAAGTAACCATATCGGGTGAAGGAACAGGAGTTGGAGCGGCTGCTTCCTGGTTGGCTTGATCTTGCTGGGCAGCAGCGGCAGCTGCTTGGGCAGCAGCAATCTGTTCTGGAGTTTCAAAGGTACCGACCTTGAGCACCACAGCATCCTGAATCACGCTTTGGCAAACCATGCGCGGGCGCTGCAGCTCAGAAGGCTGAACATAAACCGCCTCATTTAAGGTTGGATCTAATTCAGCGCGTCCTTGAGTGGAACCTTCTCCGCCAGGGATAATTCCAATAGACGATGTGGTTGGACCACCTTCGCCGCCAAACCCTGGAGCAACAACTTGCCCAACCTGGTTTGGAAGAACTGTTTGGAAATCGGGATCCACATCAACGAGTAACATACAGCCAATAACCATTACGTGATCACCTGGCTGAAGGGCATATGCCACAGATGTTAGCCGGGATATGGGAATCGGCATGGCTACAAAGTCTTTGGGGATGTCAAACGATGGCACAGAACCAGCCATCGGCTCCAGCAGAATACTGGATGTTAAAGGTACGCCTGGATCCAGGTCATATTTTGCCCGTTGTCCATATACTGAATTGATGTCTGTAATGAATGTACCCTGTACCAGATTTTCTTCTGGATACTGGACAGTCATCACTGTCCCTTCTGTGATTTCAGCACCCCGGGGGATGAATTGCGTGGTAATGACGATATCTACCATCTTTTGAGCGGGTGCAGGGGTTGGAAGTGGCTCAGCAACTTGTGAAGGTTGCATCTGGAGCCACACATAAACAGCCCCCACCGCCAAAATAAGGATTAACGCCACCAAGATGATAATTCGCCCACCTTTTTTCCCTTTAGCGGCCATGAGTGTGCCTCCTTACGATGTAGTATGCAGGTTGAAAAGTACAAAAGATATCCATATTATATAGCATATTTAAAATCGTACAAACATACAAAAATGATGGTTTGGTTATAACCACCTTACAATTAAGTTATTTATAGATGAAAATTCCCAATTAAACAATGAAAAATAGCGATGAATTTTCATTCAAAAAGATAGACCCTGTATTCAGGGCCTATCTTCTTCTTCCTAAATAACCTGCGGTGATTAAATCGCAGTGACGATATTCGAGAAGATTTTGCCGATTGCTGGGCCAAGCAAAGCAAGAATAACAATCACGACAACAGCTACTAAAACAAGAATTAACGCATATTCGACCAGGCCCTGGCCTTTCTCTTTCGGAGCGAATAACATGATTTTCACCTCCTCTCTGCTCTGGAATGGGATTGAGTACCTATGAATAATTATAGATAGGGCTTTGTTTGTGGCAAGCGGAAAACATTACAAAATCCTTACAAAAAAAATTGTAGATTTCAGCGATTCTAAGATTTATTTAATGTTCCGCCTGCTTTCTATCCAATATACTGATGCAACTTTCTGTTCGTGTGCGCGTATATTGTTGTGAATACCGTTTCAAGCTATAATCAACAGTGAGACGGGGAAAATATTCACAGGATTAACACCAATAAGGAGGCGTGATGAGTGACTTGTTTGACCGCGTGACTTCTGATCAGGATATCTTTAAGAAGTTATTAAGCAAAATTCCTGGCTTTTCTGGATATATTGAACGTGGCAACCGGCGCATGTCCGATAAAATTCTACGCGAGGCTGTTGCGAATCGCTATGAAGAGCTGTGGCAGCGACTCTCTGGTTTACAACGAGATTTAATTAGCCAGGGTGATATCTTATCCGTTGATGACTTGGAAGCTGCTGCGATTAAACTCCGCCAGTTTACGGATCGCGTCCGGACGGCTTCCTATGGTTATGCCGGATTCTTTGATGCAGTAAAGATCAAGGAAGATGATTTGGCGCGGGTATACCAATATGATCTTTCCTTGTTTGAGTTATCTGACGAAGTTGCCCGAGGAATTGACAATGTTGAAGCTTCCATCGGGACTGAGGGACTTCCGGCTGCAATACGGAATGTAAAAAACACTGCCCAAAAATGTTTGGATGCGTTTAATAAGCGATCCGAAGTAATGACTGGCGCTGCTGATGCTGAAGCCGAAGGCTAATTCAACCGGTTGAAAAATAGGATAAATACGGGAGTAATCCAATGGCAAGAATTTTTGATGTAGTTGAATATCCAAGCGAGATGACGGATGAACTGGTTCACCGGTTCCCCGAGCAAGGGGTTGCCGATTTGCGGATTGGATCACAGGTGATTGTCCGCGAGTCCCAACGGGCGGTTTTCTTCCGCGATGGGCGTGCTTTGGATACTTTCGGCCCAGGACGGCACACCATTACGACGGCGAATATCCCGGTCCTGATTGACTTTATCGGCAAGGCCTTTAATGACCGCACACCGTTTACTGCCGAAGTGTATTATGTGTCAATGCGAGAATTTGCTGATCGCAAATGGGGCACACCTCAACCAATTTTAGTCCGGAATCCCGGCATGGGCCTGGGGGTCGCTTTACTGCAGTCCTTTGGATCATATAGCGTGCAAATTAATGACCCGCAGCAGTTTGTCACCCAGATTTGCGGCACGCAAGGCATTTACCGCATGTCGGAAATTGAAAATCGCTTACGGACGATGCTGCTTTCTAAGCTGCAGGACCTGTTGGGCGAAACAGCTGCAAAGCACAGCGTGGCTGAATTGATCGGCTTGACCGAGGAAATTGGCGCTGGTGTGCGGGCAAAAGCGCAGGATGATTTTACAGCGATCGGTTTGCTGCTCAAGTCCTTCTATATTGGCAGCTTAAAACCCTCAGAGAAATCTGCGGAAGAGCTGCGCGCAATGGGTATGTTGGATATGCAAACCTATACTCAGCTGCAGGCAGCCGATGCTCTGCGGGATGCTGCGCAGAATCCAAGCGGCGGCGCTGGCCTGACCGCTGGTATTGGAGCAGGATTAGGTATCGGGAATGTGCTTAGTTCATCATTGCAAGGGATGACTGGCGCTGGCGCGGCTGCCGGGGCAGCTCAACCAGCCGCGAACGGTGCACCCGCTGCTGTTCCATCGGTGATGACACCGTCAGAAGCGGCCAGTGTGCTCAAGGTCTCGGAAGAAGATGTAATTGCTGCAATCCAGGCGGGTGATTTGAAGGCGCGTAAGATTGGAAATGCCTACCGCATCAGCAAAGAAGCTTTAGACGAGTTTCTCAAAGGCTAACCAAAAAATAAAGAAGCCCGGCATATCAGCCGGGCTTTCTTATCAATTGATATTGTGAAATAATCAGGTCAAAATACTCCTGGTGGTATAATATTTTTGCTTAGTGGTTCGCACCGATACACACCAAATGTCTGGGGAGATAGGATGAACCTTCACGAGTACCAATCCAAGCAAATTTTTGCAAAGTACGGCATACCCATTCCACGCGGTCGAGTCGCAGGGAATTCCAGTGAAGTGAAACAGATCGCCGAAGAATTGAGCAGCAGGGTTGTGGTTAAGTCTCAGGTGTTGGTTGGCGGACGCGGAAAAGCCGGTGGGATTCGGCTGGCAAAGTCGCCTGAGGAAGCCGAAGAGCTGGCAACACTGATCTTAGGCATGGAGATTAAAGGTCTACCGGTCCGCAAAGTACTGGTGGACGAAGCGGTCAGTATCTTCAAGGAAATTTACCTGGGAATTACGAATGACCGTACCTCACGCTGCCCGGTCATGATGGCATCTTCTGAGGGGGGCGTGGATATCGAAGAAGTTGCTCGCAAATCACCCGAAAAAATTGTAAAAGTATCGATCGACCCGTTATTGGGCTTGCGTGATTATCAGGCGCGCGATATCGCGGTGAGCATTGATTTGCCGCGTGAGTATTGGCGTTCTTTTATGGCTGTGGCTGACGGGTTATGGCGGGTGTATAACGACCATGATGCCACCCTGGCTGAAATTAATCCCCTGGTGGTGACTGCAGATAAACGCCTGGTTGCCCTGGATGGGAAAATGGTGGTGGATGATAATGCGCTTTTCCGCCACCCGGATATCGCCGAAAAGCGTGATTTAGACGTTGAAGCCTCAGCTGAAATTGATGCACGAAAATACGGTCTTTCCTATATCAAACTAGATGGAAAAATTGGCTGTATGGTGAATGGCGCTGGATTGGCGATGGCTACCATGGATATTATCAAATTATATGGGGGTGAACCCGCCAATTTCCTGGATATTGGCGGCGGCGCGAATGCGGATAAAGTGGCTGCTGCTTTACGGATCATTCTTTCTGATCCGAATGTCCGGGTGGTTTTGATCAATATCTTCGGCGGAATAACGCGTTGTGATGAGGTAGCCCGCGGCATTTTGACCGCAATTTCTGAGGTGAAACCAAAGGCACCCATGGTCGTTCGCCTGGTAGGAACCAATGCAGAGGAAGGTCGGCGTTTACTCGCGGATGCCCAGCTGCTAACTGCTGAAACCCTGGTGGATGCTGCCAAAAAAGCGGTCACAGTGGCTGAAGGAGGTGCAGCATGAGTATCCTGATTAATAAGAGTTCGCGGGTGATTGTGCAGGGCATTACAGGCCATGAAGGCCAGTTTCACACAGAACAAATGATGATGTACGGCACCAATGTGGTTGCCGGCGTGACCCCAGGAAAAGGTGGTGATTGGGTGCTTGGTGGCAAAGTGCCAGTATTTGACACGGTCAAAGTTGCTGTTGAAGTGACAGGTGCAAATGTCAGTGTAATTTTTGTGCCAGCCCGCTATGCTGGTGATGCGATCTTTGAAGCGGCTGATGCAGGCATTCCATTGATTTTCTGTATTACAGAGGGAATTCCGGTGTCTGATATGATGCGGGTGCGTAAATACCTGGATCAAAAAGACGTCCGGTTGGTTGGTCCCAATTGCCCGGGTGCGTTAACACCTGGTGAAGCAAAAGTGGGGATTATCCCTGGCAATATTGCCATTCCCGGAAACATCGGCGTTGTCTCACGATCTGGCACGTTGACATACGAAGTTCTTTATGCGCTTAAGCAGCGTGGAATTGGTGCCAGTACCTGTGTTGGTATTGGTGGTGATCCGGTGAATGGAACCAATTTTATTGATGCCTTGAGTATGTTTGAAGCGGATCCGCACACCGATCAGGTTGTCTTAATCGGAGAAATCGGCGGAAGCGATGAGGAAAAAGCGGCGGATTATATAGCCCGATATATGACCAAACCCGTTGTAAGTTTCATCGCTGGGCAATCTGCACCAGCCGGAAAACGAATGGGGCATGCCGGCGCAATTATTGAAGGCGGTACCGGAACTGCGGCAGATAAAATTGCCGCCCTGGAGAGCGCGGGTGTGCGCGTAGCCAAACACCCGGAGGAGATTCCGGACTTGTTGGTGCGATAAAAATGGCTTTTTTGTAAGGGGAAAAATCAGGCTGCCGTAATTTGTAGGCAGCCTGTTTGTTTATTCAAAGCATGCCAGGCGGGTCGTCCGCTCTGCCAATGTCCGAATTGAGATTTTTTCTTTCCCTTTGATGTAGGTTTCCAGTAGATCGCCGATTGGCTCAGCCCATTGAGAGGGCACAGGTTGAAGAATGCCTAAAATTGTCCCAACCAGTCCTGCATTACAATCCACATCTAATCCTGCTTTTGCCAAAAGACGAAAACTTTCGGTCATATCTCCGTCTCCATACCATAAAGACATAATTACCGCAGCGATATTAGGGTAGGCATGAATCCAGTTATATCGTTCCAGGCGTTTTTCAAGTATTGCCCAGGCATGGAGAGGGTCGGAATGTTGTGCAACTGTATCCAGGCTATGTTTAACAACCGCAGTATATTCACTGCGTTGCGGTAGATAGTTTACGGCCTCGTGAAGTAAGTCGCGCACATTCGCGCGGCAAAATGCAAGCGAGGTCAAAACCGCAGCGTACATTTCCCCATAAATACCGTTGGTTTCGTGGCTTACCGATCCATCCAGCCAGGCGAGCCGGGCTGCTTCAAAAGGCCAGGCAGGAGCAAGTAACCCGCAAATCATACCGCGCATCTGAGCTCCAATCCAATGGGCATAAGGATTTTGGAAAGACCCCGATAATGGCGGCAGGATGCCGTTGTTCAGATTCCTTATTGCAACCCATTCTGCAGACCAGCCAAAAGGTATTTGCCGCACCCATTCCAGCCCGATCTCTCGGGCTGTGAGCTGACGGCCGCTGCGTTCAAATACATCCAATAATATTAATTCATAGACGACATCGTCGTTGGTGGTTTCAGGTTGGGTAATATAACCACAAATATCCCCATATACTTTTTCGATTTGGCGGCCTGTGTACCCTTCAATTGCGGTACCAAACGATCCTCCGGCTAATTGTCCCAACCAGGCTTGATACATCGTGCGTTCCAGATCCTTCAACGCAGTTGAAAGTTTTGCCTGATTTACATCTCCCATCGCCGCAATAACGTCAGACCATGTTTGGGGATGGGTGTATTGATGGATTGGATTTTTGGAATCAACCGGTGCTTCGTTAAGTGCTGCAAGAATTTGAGCGGTGACCACGCGTACATCGTCCATTTTCCCCTGGGAAAACAACTCTATACCAAGTGGAAGAAGAGCTTCGGCAGCAGAAACATCATAGCCTTTATTTCCCTGAGCCTGTACCATAGATAGGTAGGGGATTTCAGGAGCACCGGAGCCAGGAACTTTTGAATCCCAGAAGAGTTTTATAAGCTGGTCACCATATGGAACTTGAAATTCACTGGTGTACCAGTTGGAATCATGGACGCGGCGGTCGAGTGGAACAGCAGCATCGCGTAATTCACGTTCCATTTGCCATGCTTTTTTCATGCTTTACGTTTCCTTGCCTGAACAGAATAGAAATAGAGGGCTACCAGGGTGGCGACATACGGCACCATTGAGGTGAATTGTGAAGGGAGGTATTGTTGAAGTAATAATCCCAACCCGTCGGTAAAGCCAAAAATCAGAGAAATCAGTGCGATTCCCCAGGGATTGCCATTAACCAGGATCACTGCAGCGAGGGAAATCCAGCCGCGCCCAGCAGACATGTTTTCTGAAAACAAGGTCACATAACCTAACGAAAGGAATGCACCAGCCAATCCGCAAAGTACTCCACAAATCAATAAGGAGATCGTCCGGATCCGGGCTGTTGGAACGCCGCTGGAATCCAGACTGGGGGCGTTATAGCCAGCAGCACGCACCCGCAATCCAAACCGGGTTTTAAATAATATGAAGGCTGAGAGGATTACAGCCAGCAGGGTGACATAGACCAAAACGTTTTGCCCACTCAAGACATCCCCCAGGAGAGGAATTTTATCAATGAGTGGAATATGCACACGAGGAATCGGCACAATATCGGGACTGGCAAAGGCTCCTTTTACCTGGAAAATCTGGCGCATCAAATAGGTAGTTGCACCCAGCGCAAATAAATTGAGCGCAATGCCCGTGACAAATTCGTCTGTCTTCAAGACAACTGCGAATAAGATGAAAATCAGTGCCATCAATAAAGCACCTAAAATTGCGCACACAATACCCATTGGCCAGGAATTAAAATAGTAGGAACCTAAAACGGCGAAAAAAGCGCCCCCTAACATCATTCCTTCCATCGCAATATTGAAAATCCCTGCGTAATAGGTAAAGGTCCCGCCCAGTGCGGCTAATAAAATGGGGGTCGAGCCGGCAATCATGCCGTTGATTAAACCGGTTAAGATGTTCATACACTGCGCTCCTGAACTTTTCTTCTTGCGACTGCCTTATCCAATAAGATATCCAGGTAACCACGTCCGGCAACAATTACCAGCACGATAACCGCCTGCAATACCTGGATGAATTCGCTGGGCACTGCCGTGATCAATTCCATACCCAATGCACCGGTTTGCAGCGAACTAAAGAATAAACCATATAGAAGCGTACCAATCAGCCCGTTATTGGCGACCACCGCAATCATGACGCCATCCCAGGCGTAATTGGCTCCAAGTCCTTTTAGGAAACGGTGCGGACCAGCCATGACAATCAATCCGCCTGCTAATCCGGCCAGGGCTCCTGTTACCAGCATAACCGTAACATAGTTTTTATCAATTTTGCAGCCGCCCAGGCGCGCAAAGATGGAATTTTGTCCGGTGAGACGCCATTCATAACCGGCAGTGAAGCGGTTAAACACAAACCATATTGCGATAAATGCCAAAACCATCACTACAACGCTGGTGTTAAATTCGCCAAACTCGGGCATCCAGCCATTCTTGGTGATTTGTGGGGTCAAAGGTGAATAAGCCGTTGTATCGTACAAGGGGTAAGAAATTGCCCAATAGGTGAAAAAGTCGGCGATCATGTTTAACATTAATGTCGTGATAAACTCATCCATGTTGAACCAACGCCTGAGCATGGCAGCAATGCCTGACCAGAAGGCACCACCCAGCATAGCCAGAATGATCAACAAAGGGATCATCAACACCGGGGGTAAATCAATATATAAACCGCCTACTGTGGCAAAAAGTGCCCCCATTAATAACTGCCCTGGCTGCCCCAGGTTGACTGGACCAGATGCAAACGCCACCGATGCAGACAACCCGGTAAGGATTAGGGGCACAGAATTCTTTAGTGTGGTTGCCAGAGGAAATAAACCGAACAAAGAATAACTAAATAATGCCCCGTATGTGCTGATCGGGTTGTAACCTTGAAACGCCATAATGATTGCCCCAATCAACAAGGCGATCAGGATGCCGATAATCCCGCTAATTAATTTTCGCCGCATCGCCGTCATCCTTTCCTTGAAGCATCAGGTAACCTACCTGGTCAATATTGGTTTGTTCTGTGGGCAAGTCAGCCACAATCCGACCGCGGTGAATCACAACAATCCGGTCTGCTAAGCGGAATAATTCCTCCAAATCAGCAGAAATGAGCAGAATGGCTCGCTGCTGGCTGCGCATCTTCAAGATGACTTCGTGGACATATTCAATGGATCCGACATCAAGTCCGCGGGTAGGCTGATCAAGCAAGATAAATGGTGTGTCCAACAATAATTCGCGGCCTAAAATTACCTTTTGTTGGTTTCCACCCGAAAGCGACCGGAATGGATTCTCTTGCGCCCCCATGGTAACCGCAAATTGATCTTTGATTTGATCGGTGAATTGCCGGGCATATCGATTGTTTAATACCACCCCATTCCATTGGGTGAATTTGGGATTTAGTCGATGGTGAGTCATCATCACGTTCTCTGTAATGGAGGCTTTCACTGCAGCTCCCATTTTGCCGCGATCTTGAGAGACGAATGAAATATGCTTGCGGCGGTCTAATATTTCTGCCCTGGTCAAATCCCGGTTATTGATGGTCACTTTTCCGGCTGTAGGAGTGGATAATCCCATAATGGAATTTACCAGTTCAAACTGGCCGTTTCCTTCTACGCCAGCGATGCCAACGATTTCACCAGCCCGTACTTGAAGGTGGACATCCGTCAAGCGTGGATGCTTATTTCCGTCGATATAGCTCAACCCATCTGCTTGAAAAATAACTGGACCGGGTTTCTGCTCAACGCGATGTGAAGTAAATAAAACTTCACGCCCAACCATTAATTGGGCTAATTCGGCTTTGTTGATTTCTTGAGCGTTAACGGTGTCGATCTTCTTGCCTTTCCGCATCACTGTGATTCGGTCACTTAAGGCGAGCACCTCTTCTAAATGATGGGAAATGAACAAGATGGTTTTGCCGTTATCCCTCAGGCGTTTTAATTCTGAAAAAAGCTGGGGAATTTCTTGTGGGGTGAGAACAGCCGTTGGCTCATCCAAAATGAGTACATCTACATTGCGGTACAACAATTTAAGGATTTCTACTTTTTGGCGAGCTGCCACGGATATATCATCCACAAGTGCATCCGGATTGAGATTAAATTGAAATTCGTCAATTTTTTCTTTAACCAACCGGCGGGCGCGTACACGATCAATTTTCCCAAGCCAATTGACGGGTTCTAGCCCGAGGATGATATTTTCCCAGACGGTGTACTGAGGGATTAACAGGATTTCTTGATGAACCATGCCGATCCCATTTTCAATCGCTTCACCTGGTTCGCGAAAATGAACCGGTTTGCCTTTTAATAAGATTTCTCCTGCGTTTCGTTGTTCTAACCCATAAAGTACTTTCATTAAGGTGCTTTTTCCGGCACCATTTTCACCGACTACAGCATGAATTTCTTCGCGCCGAAAATCTGTGGTGATATTGTCCAGTGCGACCACATCTGGAGGAAAGACTTTAACGATGCCTTTCATTTCTATAATGGTTTGCATTCTTTGTTACGCTCCTAAAAATGCCGGTCATCTCGCAAAATTATACAGATCAGAATGGATAATCAACTTTTGAGGCGGGATATCTATGCTGATCGGTGCAATTTTATGGATTGAGCGAAGGGAACAGGGAAATGCCTTGCGAAGGGTATCGATCTTTTGATGCCCTTCGCAAAGCGCATTGGGAAAGAAATTATTGTCCCTGGTAGATTTCGATTTTCAGGGTGCCGTCAATAATCTGCTGGCGAATTTCTTTTACTTTCGCCTGCAATTCTTCGGGCAGAACCTGTGTTTGTGCCGTCATGTCAATATCCACGCCACCGGAAGCAAGACCGTATTGAAGTACTGAACCTGGTTTGTAGGAGCCGTCTTTAATGGTCTTAAAGACTTCATAGATGGCTTTGCCAACATCTTTGATATCACTGGCAACAACATGGCCTGGAACGATATCATTCTGGTTTGTGTCAACACCAATGGCGTATAAACCGCGTTCACCAGCAGCCTGAAGAACACCCATACCAGCAGCCGCAGCGATTTGGAAGACCACATCGGCATTCATGTCATAAAGCTGCAAAGCAGCCTGTTTGCCTTTGGCTGTGTCATCCCAGCTGCCCAAATATTTGGTTTCCACTTTGATTTCGGGGTCAACCGATTGCGCACCATTTGTGTAAGCAAATACAAAAGCCTGGACGACGGGATCTACATCACCACCCACAGCACCAATCAATTTGTCGCTGTTGATGCCAGGAATATTGGTATCTAAAGTCGTGAGGCCAGCCACAACACCGGCCAGGTAGGCAGATTCTTCTTCGATGAAATCCACTGAGGTGATGGTGTTTTTCTCGTTTTGGACGACTGTGTCGATGTTGACGAAAATTTTATTGGGATATTTGTCGGCGTATTCTTTGAGTTGATCTTCAAAGCCGTATGAAATGACGAAAATGACATCGGCGTAATTTACTGCGGCCTGCAAGGCAGGTTCATATTGTCCCGCATCGAAGTTTGTTTCGATGGTGCGTGTTTCTACGCCGTATTCTTGTGCAATTTGATCCACGCCTTTTTGGCCAGAATCATAGAATGCATTGTCACCTAATGCGCCATTTATTAAATAAACCACTTTTTCGGTTTTTGGCGCTTGCGCAGCAGGGGCGCAGCCGATTAAACTGGCGACCAACAGGATGGTCAGAACAAATAAAACGGACTTCTTCATTATCATCTCCTTATTTTGAATCGATAGACGATTAAATGTACTGCCGAAAAGATTCATATCACCTCCTGAATGTACTGAGACCATAGAACCTTTTGCATACTAAGAATATGAATTTAAGAAAAAATTTGAGTTACCAATACTATACATTGATTCAGCCAAGAGCGCAAAAAACCTTCACCAAACAATTCGATGCCAGGAGAAGGTTAGTAAGGCAAGGAAATATCTATTAATGGCGCTCTTAACCAAAACGGGATTATCAAATAACCCCGTTTTGGTTACGGCTGATCCATGTAATTTGATTAGTTTTTATGGGTAGAGATGTAATTTACCGCATCTGTAACGGTCTTGATGGTGCGAGCATCTTCATCCGAAATCGGGATATCAAATTTTTCGCTCAAGCCATCGATCAGGAAGAACTGATCCATTGAATCAGCTTTCAGATCCTCAATGAAACGAGTTTCTGGCTTAATTTCACTGCCGTCGATTTTTAAGACTTCAATAATCACGGCTTTCACTTCTTCATAATAATCACCCATGGGGAACCTCCCAAATAAGATATACGACCTGAACTTGTTATCGATTATAAACCATTTTTTAAAACCGCAAAAAGACAAAAAAGGTGCGTTCTTCTGTAAAAGATAAAAAATTCCCTACCGAATGCTATCACACCCAACTATCTGTGCATGATATAGATTGTTTGTATAAACTTTGAATAACATGAAGGAGAATTGGTAAGGGAAAGCAGTCAAAATTTGGTATACTGCCATTATGATTTGGATCGTATGAATTGAAAGCGAGGTCTGATGATCACTTCTCGAAAAGCAGATCATATCCGCATCAACCTGGAAGAAGATGTGCGGTCTGGATTAACTAGTGGCTTAGAGCATTATCATTTTATTCATAACGCACTGCCAGAATTGAATCTGGATGAGATTGATTTAGGCCTAGATTTGTTTGGTAAACATTTGCGTGCCCCGATATTAATTTCCTCAATGACTGGTGGAACAAGTGAGGCAGCATTAATCAATCAGGTGTTGGCAACTGCTGCCCAAGAAAAAGGCATCGCAATGGGCTTGGGATCTCAACGGGCAGCATTGGAATATCCAGATCAGGCACAGACTTATCAGGTGAGAAAATTTGCCCCTGATATTCTATTGTTTGCAAATTTAGGGGCTGTTCAGTTAAATTATGCTTATACCGTTGAGCACTGTCAAAGAGCGGTCGAAATGGTAGAAGCGGATGGCTTGATCTTGCATCTAAATCCATTACAAGAAGCCCTTCAACCAGAAGGTGATACCCAGTTTGCCGGTTTACTGAAGAAAATCGAACAAGTATGCCGCCATCTTTCTGTGCCAGTGATTGTCAAAGAAGTGGGGTGGGGTATTTCTGCAAAAACAGCAAAACAACTGGTGTCTGCTGGGGTTGCAGCGATTGACGCTGCTGGTGCGGGCGGTACGTCCTGGTCACAGGTTGAAATGTACCGCATGCAAGACCAGCGGTTGGCCAGGGTTGCCGCAGCATTTCGAGATTGGGGTATCCCGACCGCAGAATCCTTGCGGCAGATTCACCAGGTGCTTCCTGATTTGCCGTTATTTGCGTCTGGAGGTTTGAAAGATGGAATTGATTTGGCCAAATCAATTGCGGTGGGAGCACATTTGGGTGGTATGGCTGGCCCATTCCTCAAGGCGGCAGTGACTTCCTTGGATGAAACATTGGGATTAATTGATGAGCTCACCCGGACGATTCGAATTGTGATGTTTGCAGTCGGTGCAGGGAACCTGGCTGAGTTTCGGTCCACTGATATGATTATCGATGACAGGGAGTAACTCATGGCGCTTAAATCTTTGATCGGAATGATGCAACCGGCCATTGAAGAAGAATTAATCCATTTTTACAAAATGCCTTTACTGCAAAAATATCCTGGCATGTTAGAAATGCTGCGCTATCATATGGGGTGGGAAGGTGAAGGCAGCGGCCCGGATGCCCAGGGCAAGCGAATTCGTCCATTGATTTTATTGTTATCTGCGTCTGCTGTGGGGGGGGAGTGGAGAAAAGCTTTACCCGCGGCAATTTCGGTAGAAATTTTGCATAACTTTTCCCTGATCCACGATGATATTGAAGACCGCAGCCTGCTGCGCCGCGGTCGTCCGACTGTTTATGCAAAATGGGGCGATGCTCTGGCAATTAATGCTGGGGACGCTATGTTTACCACTGCTTACATGGCCTTGTTGGGGCTGGAAAGAACGGCTTCAGGCGAGATCGCTTTGGAAGCGACCAAAGTGTTGTACGATACCTGCCTGGCATTAACCGGTGGCCAGCATCTGGATATTTCCTATGAAAAAGAACGATCTTTATCGCTTTCGGACTATTGGCCAATGGTTGGTGGGAAAACAGCTGCATTGTTAGCAGGAAGTGTTGAAATAGGTGCGATTGTAGGTGGAGCTTCCCCTGATCAACGGTCCTGTTTACAGGATTTTGGATATAAACTTGGGTTGGCCTTCCAGGTGTTGGATGATTATCTTGGTATTTGGGGGGATGCAGAACAAATCGGAAAATCGAATGAGAGCGATTTGGTGACTGGCAAAAAAACACTGCCTGTGTTATTTGGTTTGGGACAAAAAGGAAAATTTGCTGAGCGATGGATGATAGGTCCGCTTACT
This sequence comes from Chloroflexota bacterium, assembly GCA_029265085.1. Next base: position 13,438 of record JAJUJY010000041.1, on the reverse strand, counting down.
GTGGAAGAGATCCCTCAAATTTCACAGCTGCTGATTGAAGAAGGGGCTCAAAAGTACACGCTTGAAATGGCAGATCGTTTGACAAATGAAGCCTTGAAGAGCCTTGAAGCGGCACAATGTGCAAATGAAGCCGGGCTTGCCCTGCGAGAATTGGCAGATTTGCTTTTACAACGGAATAAATAGTTTATAGGATGGGATGAAATGAAAGATAATGGTTCAGCAGCATGGGTAAAGGCAGCAGATTTGATTGATGAGGCTGAGATTGACACCGCTACCATTCAGGATGCAGTCCAAAAAATGCTGGTTGCGTTTGGAGAAAACCCAGATCGAGAAGGACTAAAACGAACCCCTGAGCGTGTAGCCCGAATGTATGGAGAATTATTGGCTGGCTACCGGACAGATCCCATCGCTTTAGTTAACGATGCCCTTTTTGAAGTCAATTACGATGAAATGGTCGTGGTCCGCGATATTGAATTTTATAGTTTGTGCGAGCACCATATGCTCCCATTTATTGGGAGGGCGCATGTGGCTTATATCCCGCGCGGAACAGTGCTAGGACTTTCAAAGATTCCCCGGATTGTGGATATGTTTGCCCGCCGCTTGCAGGTACAGGAACGGATGACCCGTCAGATTGCTGATTTCTTGGAAGAGGTGCTTCATCCGATGGGGGTTGCTGTGGTGGTGGAAGCCATTCACATGTGTTCAATGATTCGTGGAGTGAAAAAGCATGATTCCCGAATGACGACTTCTGCGATGATTGGGGCATTCCGCAATAATATGGCAACCCGGATGGAATTTCTGGACAATATTTCCAGAAGTTCTGAACCGCTTCACTTTTAATTCGTAATTCTGTTTACAACAAAAACGCCGCATGGGGAAACCACTGCGGCGTTTATTTTTATATCTGTAAATTCTTAATTTCTGGTAGTAGAGGTATCAATATCCGTTTTAGGAATTGCAGAAGAGCGGGATTTTAATGTTTGGGCTGCCTGATTTAATTTTCGTTCGGTTTCTGGTTCGGTAATGTCGGGACGGAGTTCAGCAATTGGAATCGCCAGGTAATCTCTCTCCCATAAAGCGGGTTCTAGAATTTGCTCATCGAAAATGATAATATCCATATCAATCGTACGAGGGGCGTATTTATCAGCAGTGCGAATTCGTCCCATTTCTTCTTCAATTGGGCGCAATGTTTCCCATTTTAATTGTTCGGCATCTTGCAGCGTGGAAAGCCAGATGGCCGCATTTAAAAATTTTGGGCCGTTTGTCCCGATAGCTTCTGTCTCCCAAACGGTTGAGACGGCATTTATCGTGCAAACCTCACGGAGGCGTTGTATGGCTTTTAAAATATTCTCTCGCGGCTGGATGTTTGATCCTAAGATGATATATGCCTGGTGCGTTACCGGACGATCGGGTGAATTGTGCCGTTCAATCTCTACTCCAACCGACTGCGCAAAACGAACGGCTCCCGGTTTTTCTACCCGAACACGCACCCCCTGGACCCCTTTTTCTTCCAGGCAGAGTCTGGCGATATCGGTTGCCAATGCTTCCACTGTATAACGCCCAATTCTTTCAACATACGCAATGGTTTTTTTTGCGACTGTGCTGTAATTGATGCAATCTTGAATATGATCGCTGCGGCCTGCTTTGCCAATATCTGTAAACATTGTTATGTTGATCAGGATATCTTGAGCCTGGGCTCTTTCTCTTTCGGTGATTCCGATTACACCGCGAACCAATAAATCTTTGATGATGACTTGATCCATAAACCCCTCCGAAAACATTTATACCAAATGCCGCCCACCATCCAGGTGAATTATTTCGCCCGTAATATACGTTGAGGCGGTACATAAAAATAGCACAGCATCACTGACTTCGTCCAGTTTTGCCCATCGTTTTGCTGGGATTGATTGGAGAATGGCAGGGTCTTGGTTTCCATCACTGGGAGGCAAAATTGCTCCCAGTGCGATTCCATTGACGGTTACGCGTGGAGCCATTGCTACCGCTAGTGATTGAGTCAGGGCTGCCAGGCCCGCCTTACTAATTGTATAGGGTAAATGGTCGCTGCCAGGCCGCAAGGCGCGCCAATCGAGAAGATTAATGATTTTTCCCTCACCTTTAGGGGATACATGCTGATAAAACGCCTGGCTCAGGAGAAATGGAGCCGTTAAGTTAATATTGATGTGTCTTTGCCAGGCTTCTACTGAAGTTGTATTAATATCCAAAGGCTCAAATACTGCGGCATTGTTAATCAAGATATCAATTTTTGAAAATTCCCAGGCACGGTCTACTAATTTGGCGGCTTCTTCCGGATAAGAAAAATCACTTTCGACCAGCCAGACCTTATTTTTCCTGTTTTTTATTTCCTGGACGAATTCTTTGGCTTTTTCGTCAATATGAGATGTGTGGATAACCAGGTTTGCACCCGCGTCAGCCAATGCAAGAGAGAGGTGTCCGCCAATTCGCCGGACAGCGCCGGTGATCAGAACCGTTTTGCCTTGCAAATCAGCATTCATGTTAGTTGCTGGTTTCATGGTCTTCTTGCAGATTTTGTATAGATTCCGCTGGCGCGATTTTTTCTGCTTTTAATCGCTGGTGCAGAAAGAACAAACTGGCAGCGAGAACTCCCCAGGAAATGATTTGTGCCTGCCGAACGGAACCAAACAGAAAAACGCTGTCTCCGCGGTATGTTTCAATGAAGATCATTCCGAACGATGTGATTGCAGAAAAAATCAAGAATTGACTTCCAGAGGGAAGCAAACTGCGATTGGCGCGCGGCCAGACAAGGAATGCGGTGATTGTCGCAATCAATATTTCATAGACTTGCGTTGGGTGTCTGTTCTCGTCCCAGAGGGTGATTGCCCAGGGTAAATCGGTTGGAGAACCGAAATGGCTTCCGGAAGCTAAGTGAGATAATCCGAGGGCAATCATAAAAACGGCCAGTCCCGGAACAAAGCTGTCCAGGGTATTCCAAAGCGGCAATTTTTGGCGCTGTCCATAAATAAACCCTGCTATTAAACCAATGAAAAAACCCGCAGGTAAATCGAGCATTTCCGGCGTGATTGCGAGAATATCCAGAACGCTGCCTGAAAAAGCTGTAGGGAATTGGGCAATAAATGCAAGCCGTGCGCCTAATACTCCGGCTATCAAGGAGATTAAAAGGAGGTTATCAATTTTTCGCGGGTCAATACCTAACCGGCGGGCATGTTTTTCAGATTGGGTTAAACCAACCCAAATTCCAATCAAAATCAATAGCCCAGGAACTTGTAGCGCTAAAGGACCAAGATTTAAAACTGGCAGCATCAGGGTTTTTCCTCCAGCATTTGAAGCACCTGAGATTGCAGGGCAGCCTCAGACATCGGACCGCCAATAATCACTTTTTCGATCACCCCGTCTTTATTGATGAAAAAAGTAGTTGGCAGCGAGCTGACCTGGTACCGGTTGGCTGTTTCACCCTTTTCATCAAGGAGGATGGGGAAGGTCAATGCGTACTCATGGACGAATTGGTCAACTTTTGTTACATCATCTGAACTGGTCAGATTAATACCCAATATGACCAGCCCTTGATCTTTGTACTTCTGGTAAGTTTCTTCAATCGCGGGCATTTCTGCCTTGCACGGTGGACACCAACTTGCCCAGAAGTTAACGATAACAACCTGGCCATTTAAATCACTTAAATTGTAAGAAATGTTATCTAAAGAGGTTAGTTCAATTTTAGGCGCAAAAAAACCTTCTCGTGGGGCAGGGATTCGTCCTTGTGTTGAGTTGGGAAACTGGAAAGCTGTAAAAGCAATCCACCCGGCAGCCAGAGATAAAACGATGAGTGAAAACAAGGTGAAATGAGATTTGATGAATTTCATGGTTTCGTTAGTAAATATGGTATCGGTTGCATAGTATTGTGTCAAGTCTCTAACCATTCGATGCATAGAGATCAATAAAGTGACAACAAATTGATACTTGACAAAAAAGGGAGAATTACTTATTATATAGATACCCACCCCCCAGGGGGAGGGGGTAAAGGAGAGGCAACATGCATAACGATGATGTTTTGGCGAGATTGAAAACTGCTGAAGGCCATTTGCGCGGAATCCAACGCATGGTGGAGGAGGATTCTTATTGTATTGATATCATTCGCCAAATCCAAGCTGTGCAGGCTGCACTCAATAAAACCACTACGGTGATCCTTGAGAACCATCTTAATAGCTGTCTCATCACGGCCGTAAGAGGTGATGACCCAGATGAAAGAGAGCGGGTGCTTAAGGAAATTTCGGATATTTTTTATACCGCTACGAAAGTATAAAGGAGAGAGTTATGACTACTGTTACCTATCATGTACCTGCTATTTCTTGCAAGCACTGTGTGCACACCATTAAAACCGAATTAGGTGATCTGGAAGGTGTTCAATCTGTGGATGCCAGCGCCGAAACGAAAGATGTAACCGTTATTTATGATGCGCCCGTAACCCCTGAAGAAATCGAAAAATTATTGGTTGAAATCAATTATCCACCTCAAAAGTAAAAAGAACATCAGATAAACTACGGGGCGCTGTGGAATAAACAGCGCCTTTCTTAACGGTATTGGATCGCGTCAAAGATAGTAAGTGCCTTGGGAGATAATAAATATGTCCAATGAAAAACAAATAGTTCTGCCAATAACGGGGATGACCTGCGCAAATTGTGTGGCGACAGTTGAGCGAAATTTAAAAAAAGAAAAAGGCGTACAGAATGCGGTTGTTAATCTCTCTTCTGAAAGAGCCACGGTTGAATTTAATCCGGAACTGGTTGGATTAGATGCATTAATCAACCGGGTTGAACGCGCTGGTTATGGCGTGGCTTCAGGAACAGCGGATTTATTTGTGCGTGGATTGAGTGATGACAACGATGCCCGCCGGGTGCAGAAAAGCCTGGAAAAATTAGAGGGTGTTCGCGCTATTCAGGTTAATGTCGCTTCAGAACGCGTTCGGGTCGAATATATCCCAACAATGATTAGCCAGGGTGAATTACGTTCCGCTGTGCGTTCTGCTGGTTTTCAAGTGATTGATACAGGCGGGGATGCACAAGATGCTGAGGCTGAAGCCAGGCGGCTTGAAATTGCTCATCAAAAACGTTTATTAATCACCGGTTTAATTTTTACAGTGCCGTTATTTATCATCTCCATGGCACGCGATCTTGGCTTTTTCCCAATGGAGATTGCCCATTCCCGGTGGATGGATTGGTTGATGTTTGTGCTGGCCACGCCAGTCCAGTTTTATGTGGGATGGCAATATTATCGGAATGGATACAAAGCACTGCGCAACGGCGCAGCAAATATGGATGTGCTGATTGCGATGGGGTCATCTGCTGCGTTCTTTTATTCCATCCCGGTGACTTTAGGGTTGATTCCGGGACATGTTTACTTTGAGACAGCGGCTGTGATTATCACGCTAATCCGATTGGGAAAATTCCTGGAAGCGCGGGCTAAAGGAATGACCAGCGAGGCGATCAAAAAATTGATGGGATTACAAGCTCGCACGGCTCGTGTGATACGGGACAGCGTGGAAATGGAAATCCCGACGGATGCGGTTGTTCCTGGTGACATTGTTTTGGTGCGGCCAGGGGAAAAAATCCCGGTAGATGGGGTAGTAATTGAAGGTAGATCTACTGTCGATGAGTCGATGCTTACTGGAGAATCGCTGCCAGTTTCAAAAGGTCCCGGCGACAACGTGATTGGTGCGACCTTAAACAAACAAGGCTCATTCCGCTTTGAGGCAACCAAGGTTGGTAAAGAGACCGCTCTGGCGCAAATCGTCCGCCTGGTAGAGGAAGCCCAGGGAAGTAAAGCTCCGATTCAGAAATTGGCGGACCAGGTTTCGGCGATTTTTGTGCCCGTCGTGATCGTAATTGCGTTAATTACATTTGCTATCTGGTTATTCTTTGTTCCGATTTCCATTAATTCTGATATTGACAGTTTTACCCGGGCAATTATTAAGATGGTAGCCGTGTTAGTGATTGCCTGTCCTTGTGCGTTAGGGTTGGCGACACCTACGGCAGTGATGGTTGGTACTGGCAAAGGAGCTGAGTTTGGAGTTTTGTTCCGCTCGAGTGAGGCACTTGAGCGTGCCGGAAAAATATCTGTAGTTGTTTTGGATAAAACGGGCACGATTACCCGTGGACAACCTGCGGTTACCGATGTGGTGGTGGATCCTGAATGGCAGATAGGCCAGGATCGACAGAATGAGCTGCTGCGTCTGGCTGCCAGTGTTGAACAGGTGAGTGAGCACCCATTGGGTGAGGCAATTGTCGCAGAAGCAAACAACCGCGGAATTAAAGTGAGCAGCCCAACCGGATTTAAAGCCGAGGTAGGACAGGGTGTTGAGGCAGAGGTGGATGGAATTCGCCTGTATGTCGGAAGTCAACGATACATGGAAGGCCAGGGAATCTCTCTCAATGGCTTACAACCAGAGGTGGCGCGATTACAGGCAGAAGCCAAGACAGCTATCTTGGTTGGAATTGACGGCTCTGCGCGAGGTGTGATTGGGGTCGCAGACACGGTGAAAGATGGCTCAAAGGAAGCCATCGAGGAATTGCACCGGCTTGGCTTGCGCGTAGCCATGATTACTGGCGATAATGAACGAACAGCGAAAGCCATTGGCGCTCAGGTCGGCGTGGATCAAATTCTTGCGGATGTGCTGCCAGATGGGAAGGCATCTGAAGTGAAAAAATTGCAGCAAGGAAATGATGTGGTTGCAATGGTGGGAGATGGTGTAAATGATGCGCCTGCATTGGCCCAGGCAGATGTGGGCATTGCGATTGGGACCGGTACCGATGTGGCAATGGCCGCTGCTCCTGTTACGTTAATTAGTGGTGATTTGCGCGGTGTGGTCAGAGCTATTGTCTTATCGCGCAGGACTTTGCGAACCATCAAACAAAATTTGTTCTGGGCCTTCTTCTATAATGTGATCTTAATTCCTGCGGCAGCTTTCGGGTTCTTGAACCCAATGTTAGCTGCCGGAGCAATGGCTTTCAGTTCAGTCTTTGTCGTTACCAACAGTTTAAGGCTGCGCCGGTATCGAATCAGTTAATGAAAATATCCATATTACCGCAGGGTTTGGGTTGAACAAATGTGCCTAAACCCTGCGGTTTTTTGTGGAAATTATTTTTCTTTTCATTTGATGGTAGAATTTGTACCATATTGAACAAACCGGCCGTTCCTGTTTCGAAATTTAAGTGTATGGTGGACAGCCAATCTCAAAGTTTGATGTCCGGTCGTTATTATTATTCCCAGGTTCGAAATCATTATTTATATTGCACCAATTGTAAGGAGATTCCACAATGAAGAAAATTTCAGCGGATTTAGAAAATCGCGCCATTAACACCATCCGGTTTTTGTCAGCCGATGGGGTTCAGAAAGCCAATTCTGGACATCCAGGGCTTCCGATGGGAACTGCTGCGATGGCTTACACGATTTGGACCAAACATTATCGGCATAATCCTTCCAATCCCAAATGGTCTAATCGAGACCGCTTTGTTCTCTCTGGAGGACATGGTTCTATGCTGCTCTACTCGATGCTGCATTTGACCGGGTACGATTTGCCTCTAGAAGAGTTGAAAAATTTTCGTCAGTGGGGCAGCCGCACACCCGGCCATCCGGAATTTGGCCTGACCCCTGGTGTAGAAACGACCACCGGGCCGCTCGGACAGGGGCTGGCAAATGGGGTTGGTATGGCCGTTGCAGAAGCTCATTTAGCTGCCCGATATAACCGCCCTGGATATGCCATTGTCGATCACTACACTTATGGCATTGTCACTGACGGCGATTTGATGGAGGGCGTTGCGGCTGAGGCTGCGTCATTGGCAGGTCATCTCAAGCTGGGAAAATTAATTTATTTGTATGATGATAATCATATCTCGATTGACGGATCCACCGATTTGGCTTTCACAGAAGATCGTGCCGGGCGATTTGCTGCTTACGGCTGGCAAATTTTGCGGGTGGAAGATGGTAATGATGTTGCTGCAATTGATGCAGCCATCGAGGAAGCGAAGAAAGATCCACGTCCCTCGTTAATTATTTGTAAGACAATCATCGGATATGGTTTACCCACCCGTCAGGGTACTTCGAAGGCGCATGGTGAGCCAGCCGGAGAAGAGGAATTGGCAGGGGCAAAAGCCAGGTTGGGTTGGCCGCAAGATCCTCGTTTCTTTATTCCGGAGGATGCCCTGGAATTCTTCCGTGAAGCTGTTGCTCAGGGTGATAAACTTGAAAAGGAGTGGAAGGCTTTGTTTGAAGCCTACCGCGCTGAATATCCTGAACTGGCCGCAGAATATGAACGGCGCATGGCGGGAGAGCTCCCTGGTAATTGGGCTGAAGGATTACCTGTGTTTCCTGCCGATCGCAAAGGACTGGCAACGCGGGCTTCTTCCGGAAAAGTATTAAATGCGTTGGCCGAACGTTTACCCGAAATTTTTGGCGGTTCTGCTGATTTGGCTCCCTCTAACAATACCTGGTTAAATGGTACACCAGCGTTCCAGGCTGACACTCCGGAAGGACGGAATTTCCACTTTGGCGTCCGGGAACACGGTATGGGCGCGGTGGTTAATGGGCTGGCCTATCATGGAGGATTTATTCCATATGGGGCTACCTTCCTGGTGTTCTCCGATTATATGCGGGGAGCCTTAAGGGTTGCCGCGCTTTCGCACTTGCCGGCGATCAGCGTATTTACGCATGACAGCATTGGTCTTGGCGAAGACGGCCCGACTCATCAGCCCATTGAGCACCTGGCTGCACTACGGGCGATACCGAATATGAACGTTATTCGCCCGGCGGACGCTAATGAGGTGGTTGAATCCTGGAAATCTGCGATTACCCGCAAAGATGGCCCAACTGCGTTAATTTTCACCCGCCAGGCTGTACCAACCATAGATCGGTCTATTATGGCTCCAGCCAGCGGTTTGCAGCGAGGGGCATACGTATTGGCAGACCTGGGTGGCGGAAAACCACAGGTAATTTTGATGGCTTCTGGTTCTGAAGTTAGTTTGATTGTAGAAGCGGGATTTGCGCTGGTTGCGGAAGGAATCAATGTCCGCCTGGTTTCATTCCCAAGCTGGTATTTATTCCAACAGCAGGACGCGGTATACCGTGATGAGGTTTTACCACCCTCCATTGAACGGCGATTAGCTATTGAAGCTGGAATTGGACTTGGCTGGGAACGTTGGGTTGGAACCAAAGGCCGGATCTTAAGTATTGAACATTACGGTGCTTCTGCACCTTACCAGACCATTTATGAGAAATTTGGGCTAACGGTTGAGCAGGTGATCAAGGAAGCCCGGTCGATGTTGGGCTTGAATGGTCACGACGCATAGGAGGAAAACATGCGAATTGCTGTTGCTTGCGATCATGCGGGGTATCCATTAAAAAGTGAAGTCGTCCAGGCTATAGAAATGGCAGACCATGAAGTGATAGACCTGGGTACTTTTGGGATGGAATCGGTTGACTACCCGGATTATGCTGAAAAAGCTGGCCGGGCTGTGGTGAATGGAGAAGCGGACCGCGCGATTGTTATTTGCGGTTCAGGCGTTGGTGCGTGTATTGCCGCAAATAAAGTCCACGGTGTATACGCAGGTCTTTGCCATGATACATATTCTGCTCACCAGGCTGTAGAGCACGACGACATGAATGTTTTATGTATGGGGGCACGGATTATTGGCCCGGAAGTTGCCAAAGAAATCGTTGCCTCATTTTTAGGGGCGGTTTTCTCAAATGAAGATCGTCATAAACGCAGGGTTGGTAAGATCCGGGCGATTGAGCAAAAAGGGTAATAAAAAATACGGCAGCGATCTAGCTGCCGTATTTTTGTTCATTTCTTTGGTTTTTTGCGGAATAACCAACCAAGCACAGCCAATAAAGGAAGCAATATAAGGTAAGGGCGGTTTCCAAGCCAAAGCAGCCCGCGCGCAGCGGATCGGGCCGCGCGAATCCGTTGATCCCCTTGAATGGGTTGAAAATTCTTCTCTTCCCACGGTATTTCGGCAATATTGGATAAATACCCTTGTTGAACACAACCTTCCAGGCTGAAGATGTAAAGGTCTTGCGTGCATTGGGCAGCAATGATTACATCACGATAGAGTTCATCCCAGGATAAGGGCTTGATATCTACCAGCCCGTCCATTTCTACACCGCCTCCCGTGCTGCCCAAACCAATGGCTTGTGCTTCTTTACCATAGGTCCACAATAACCCTGGATAAAGGCTGCGGGTAAAGCTGGAGTAGAGCATCAATACTTCACGGTCAACGGGTAGATCTAAGATCCCTGTGGTGCGCTGGAGCAGGGTGGAGCGGGCTTTCCTTTCGTCCATAATGAACGGGAACTGGTAGCTCTCTACCAGGTATCCGTCCTGACGCATTCGTTTAACTAAAATTTCATAAATTTGCTTGCTGCGTTTTAATTGTGAATCAGAAAAGGCTTTTTTCAAAATTTGTAAAATTTTGGTCCGATCTTCCGCAACCCGTTGGAGCATGTTTATGTCCGGCTCAATATCCAGTCCGACTGCCTGCCATTCCAGACCATTTTGTTGGCTCCATACTTTAAATTCTGTATATCGCGCAAAAGCCTGTGGCGCATTATCCAAATTGAGCCAGTAGCCTTGCTCCTTTGGCAGCAGCATCCACCCTGTGACAGGAATGCCGGATTGGTTGAGAAGTTTCACGACTTCAGCCCGTTCTGGACTAAAATCCAACAAGCCCAGGCTGACCGCAGCTCCCATCTTTTGTAAAGTTGGGATGACCACGGGATCTGCAAATAAATCCCAAAGGGGCTGCGGAGTCAGTTCACAAAAAAAGGTCAAGTCAGGTTTACGCATAGGCATCACACTCGTCAAAGTTAAAACTCTGGTTAGGATTCACCAATAATGATTTTGAACGTCGAAAATTACTGAAAAGGATTGTATTTCACTAAAGCAATTGATCCTAAAACGCCGGCACGGCCACCCAATGCAGGTGGGACAATGTAATCGTCGATATGCTCAAGGATTGCCGGAGATTGTACGTAATTATTCAGATACTGCTGAACTTTTAATCGAATAGCCGGAAAGAGCTGGGGCTGCTGCATCACTCCGCCGCCGAGAATGATACGTTGGGGTGAAAGCGCACAGATTAAGTTTTGCAGCGCGGTTGCTATATAATGGGCTTCAAGATCCCAGGCGGGATGATAATCCGGTAGAGTTTCCGCTGGCTGCCCCCAGCGAGCTTTCATGGCTGGGCCGCTTGTCATACCTTCCAGGCAATCACCATGATAAGGGCAATACCCGTTAAATGGGTCTTGTTGGAAGTCATGCGGCATCCGCATATGTCCCATTTCTGGGTGGACCAACCCGTGATGCGGTTTGCCATTAATAATTAACCCGCCGCCTACGCCCGTGCCAAAAGTAATATAGATAAAATCTTTCAAACCTTGTGCAGCCCCCCAAATCATTTCGCCGTAGGCTGCACCGTTTACGTCAGTATCCAAGATCGCTGGGACACCAGTTTCACTTTGAATTTTCCCAAGGATGTCTGCCATTGCCCAACCGGGTTTGGGGGTGGAGGTGATTTTGCCAAAATGCGGTGATTGGGGATCTAAATCAACCGGGCCAAAGCTGCTGATTCCGATTCCAGATAAAGGCTGGCCGTTCTTCTCAACATATTGCTTAAAAAATTCACAGGTTCTGGATAAGGTTTCTTCTGGTGTTGTCGTTGGAAACCGGATTTCTGCCCGAATATCGTCAGGTCCTGTCCCCACTGCACAAACAAACTTTGTTCCACCTGCTTCGACCCCACCATAGATTTCCATGTTGATCTTCCTCCCTGTGCGCATTAATTAAAGTCATGATATGGTTTAATTAAAAATTCGCTATAATCATAACACAATGCGGATTATTGCTGAAATATTTTCCCGGAGCGAAATACGCGGTATAATCACGACATGTTTTTCAATCTTCTTTTTTTGCCCGGCAAACCACACCATGGCTTTTTCAATAAATGGGCAATCGTCTAGCTTCCCTTTGCAATCAATCTTTCATTTTTTTTATGTTGCCACAATCAATTAATTGCTTGGTTGAGGCAATGCGTGTGTATAAGGAATAATTACCATGGATATTTTTGAAAAATGTTTTCAATTTACAGCTGCAAAAGATGCAATGAAGCAGGGACTCTATCCGTTTTTTATCCCGTTGAATGAGAATGAGGGTACGGAAGTTGTTTTTCAGGGACACCGCCTGATTATGTGTGGGTCCAATAATTACCTCGGTTTAACCACCCATCCCAAGGTGAAACAAGCAGCTTGCGAAGCGATTTCTCGCTACGGTTCCAGTTGTACTGGGTCGCGCTTTTTAAATGGTACTCTGGCTTTGCACGAGCAGCTTGAGCACGAACTGGCGGAGTGGGTAGGGAAAGAGGCTGCATTGGTCTTTTCTACGGGCATGCAGGCGAATTTAGGGACAGTGAGTGCGCTCGTTGGGCGGAGTGATATTGTAATTTTAGATAAAGATGATCACGCCAGTATTGTGGATGGTGCGCGCCTGGGATATGGCAAGATTGAACGATTCCGGCATAATGACATGGACCATTTAGAACGGGTGCTCAGCTGCCTGCCAGAAGAAGCCGGCAAATTGGTGGTTGTAGACGGTTTGTTCAGTATGGGTGGTGATTTAGCGCCACTGGATCAAATTGTTCCAATTGTCAAAAAATATGGTGCCAGGATCATGGTGGATGATGCGCATGGTATGGGCGTCTTAGGTGGTGGTCGAGGTACTGCGGAGCACTTCGGTGTAACCAAAGATGTGGATTTGATTATGTCCACCTTTAGTAAATCATTTGCTTCGTTAGGCGGCTTTGTGGCTGGAGATGAAGACGTAATTCATTATGTTAAGCACTCTGCCCGGTCTTTGATCTTCAGCGCCAGTATACCGGCTTCAAATACGGTCGCTGCACTGACTGCGCTGCAAATTATGCGCGAAGAGCCCGAACGAATTGCCAGAGTCAACCAAATTGGCGAAAAGATGCGCAAAGCATACTCGGAATTAGGGTTTAATATTGGCCACTCAGTCACGCCGATTATTCCGATTATTATTGGTGATGACAATATGACCTTTATGGCCTGGAAAATGCTGTTCGAAAACGGCGTCTTTGTTAACCCTGTAATCAGCCCGGCTGTACCTCAGGGATACCAGTTATTGCGAACGAGCTACATGGCGACCCATACGGATGAACAGCTGGATCGTGTGATTACCATTTTTGAAAAAGTGGGTAAAGAATTAGGACTGATCTAAACCAAATACAAAACGGCCTGGAAAATGAACTGACCCCATAAAACAAGACAGAAAAAGAAAGCACCTCATGCGAGAATAGAAGCAGGAGGTGCTTTTCATATGGCAGGAAAGAAAGGAATGATTCACTACAGCAAAGAGGTAAAGCTGCTAGCGGTACAGATG
>JAJUJY010000236.1 GCA_029265085.1 Chloroflexota bacterium | reverse complement strand
GGCCCTTATTTTGCGTACCCTGGGAACTCGTTCTATTTTTAACCAGGGTGCCTCAACCGTGCGCAATTTTGGATACTTCATTTTGGTTGCCGGGCTATTATTTGGCGGTTTCACTTTCTGGTTCCTGGAGCAGTTTGTTCTTTCTCGAATTATGCGCCTGCACAAGGGCGTTAACGAAATTCGCACCACGCACAATTACACCGTCCGCATTCCCGTGGGCGGTGATGATGAAATCGCCGAGTTAGGCTATTCCATTAATATGATGATCAAAGGATTGGAGGAATTCCAATTCAACCTGATTAAATCCGACCGTGAATTCCGCGATATGCTGCACAACCTGGAACTGGTTGCCATTATCCGCGACCGAAATGGAATGATCACCTTCTGTAATGATTACCTCTTGCAGCTTACTGGCTGGCAGCGTACAGAACTGGTCGGCAAGCGCTGGGCAGACCGTTTTGTCGAACCGCACCGCCGGGAAGAAGATTTCAGCAGCTATATCGAGAGCATCCAGAAAAATCAAATCTCCTCACACAGCGAAGAAGTGATCATTTCACGCTGGAATGAAAAGCGCACTATTGCCTGGAATCATTCCATTTTGCGCGACCAGGATGGCAAAATCAGCGGTATCGCCAGTATCGGGGAAGATATTACCGAACGCAAACAGGCAGATGACAAACTGCGCCAGAGCTACGAACAAACCCAGCTGCACCTGGCGCGGCTGACCGCCTTACGAAAAATTGACCTGGCCATTGCCAGCGACATCCGTTTGCAGGATAAAATGCAGACCATTCTAAAACTGGTGCGCGAATCGCTGCATGCCAATGGGGTTGATATTCTGTTGATTGACAAACGAATCAATGGGCTGTACCCGGCTGCCGCGGATGGGTTACCTTTATCCAGCTATAACGCAAACGGGCATTTCAAAAAGGAAACATCGCCAGTCAGTATTGCCCTGCAAGAAAATCGAATTATCTGCATTCATGAACTTCAAACCAGTGATTTTTTTGACTGGTTTCTGGACCGGTTCCAACACGAATTACCTTTCAAAGCCTATGCAGTCGTACCGTTGATCACCAACGGGGAAATCAAAGGGGTAATGGAAGCTTTTGGCGGCCAGGAAATTTGCCAGGAACAAGGCTGGAAAGAACATTTCCGCTCACTGGCTTTACAAACCGCCATTGCCCTGGATAACGCTGAACTATTTGACCGTATGGAACAGGCCAACAGCGAACTGGCACAGGCAAATGAAGCCACCATCATTGGCTGGTCAAAAGCCCTGGAATTACGCGACAAAGAAACCAAAGGCCATTCGGAAAGAGTCACGGAACTGGCTTTAAAACTTGCCGGGCGCTGCGGCATTACCGGCAAAGATGTAGAAGCCATGCGGTTGGGCGTCTTGCTGCACGATATCGGCAAAATGGGCGTACCGGACAGCATCCTGTTAAAGCCTGGCCCCCTGACCGAAGAAGAATGGGTCATTATGCGCCAGCATCCAAGCTATGCCTATGAATTACTGCATGATATTCCCTACCTCATCCCATCCCTGGATGTGCCGTATTGCCACCATGAACGGTGGGACGGTAACGGCTACCCCAATGGGTTGAAAGGTGAAGAAATTCCATTAGCAGCCCGTGTATTTTCCGTCATTGATGTGTGGGATGCCCTGACCTCGCACCGGCCTTACCGGCCAGCCTGGCCGCAGGCCGAAGCACTGCGCTATATCCGCGAACAATCCGGCATTCAGTTTGATCCGCAGGTTGTGGAACGCTTCCTGCTTATGATGGAAGAATTGGGCAAAGTTTCTGAAACAAACCAGGAAGCCGGTCGTTCGATCGTCATTGAGTAAGCCATCTTCGGGGAATTTCAAAGCCGCTGCCGGGCAGAATCTTTGCAGTAAATTCAGGTATGGCACAATTTGTGCACATCTCAGAACCAGAAATTTGAAACTCGAAAATTTCTTATATTTAACCCTTGCCAAAACCATATACAGGGAAGATAATAAAATTTATCAATATTTTATTGTCTAGTCATACCCCCCCCTCGTATAATCAAGTAACCATAAACTTCGCTTCATTCTCAAACTGAAGGCAAACCAGGTGATCATACTCGTCTTGATCCAAAATATTGCATTATTGGTTGCATTGGCAGCCGTATTCCGTGTGATTGCCTCCCGCTTTAAGAAAACCAGCCTCCCATACCAGTTGTTTTTGGGGCTGCTATTTGGGGGCGCGGGAATCTTAGGAATGACCTTTCCGCTAAAATTTATCCCCGGCATCATTTTTGACGGCCGTTCCATTATTTTAAGCATCGCGGGGATTTTTGGCGGGCCTATTGCCGCGCTGGTGGCTGTATTGCTGTGCGGAGGATACCGCTTATGGCTGGGCGGCGGCGGTGCGGCTATCGGTGTCAGCGTCATACTGGAATCTGCCGCATTGGGAGTTGCATTTTATTATTTCCGCCGCCGTTTAAAGCAGCCAGCCAGCCCATTTGTGGTTTGGGGGTTTGGGCTGTTGGTGCATGTTATCATGCTGGGGCTTTTTACAGCCCTTCCCAATGGAGCCGGAATTGCCGCAATTCAACAAATCGGGTTAGCCATTCTGCTGGTTTACCCGATTGCGTTATTGATTATTTATTATCTCTTTCAGGATTATGAAACCCAGCTGAATGACCACACCGCCCTGCAAGAAAGCAAAGATAAACTGCAGCTAGCCACGGAATCCGGCAATGTGGGTACTTGGGATTGGGATGTGGCGAAAGACAGCATCACCTGGGATGATCTTAGCTGGAAAATGCTGGGTTACCCACCCAACTCATTCCCAATTAATTATGCCATGTGGCGTAAGTTCGTCCACCCAGACGATCTGGAAGCCGCAGAAAAGATCGTAAATTCCAGTTTTGCTGAAGGCGACCTGTTCATTATCGAATTCCGCTACCGTACCGCGGCAAATGATTGGCTGTGGGTACAGGGGCGCGGCAAGGCAGTAGCGCGCGATACGAAAAACCAACCGGTCCGGGTCAGCGGAACCCATATCAACATCATGAAACAAAAACAATCCGAAGGCATCATGCAAGCGCGCCTTCGATTAATGGAATTTGCTGCGGATCACAGCTTACCCGAAATCTTGCAGGCCACCCTGCAAGAGGCTGAGAAACTGACCAACAGCCAGGTCAGCTTTTACCACTTCTTCGACGAAAAAAGCGGGACAGTCAGCCTGCAAACCTGGTCAAAAAACACACTTGAAACCTATTGCCTCATTGACCCAATGCAATTCCAACAACATTACCCATTAGCGCAATCGGGAATTTGGACCGATTGCATCCGGCAGCGCAAACCGATCATCCATAACGAGTACATCACGGAGCCAAACAAAAAAGGGATGCCGGAAGGTCATGCCATCATCCACCGCGAACTGGTTGTGCCGGTGAAGCGTGGTGAGCAGATTGTGGCGGTACTGGGCATTGGCAATAAACCAACCGGCTATGACGATAATGATATTGAGATTGTTTCTCGCTTTGCCGACCTTGCCTGGGATATTGCGGAGCGGAAAGACGCCGAAAACTCTTTGCGAGAGAGTGAAGAACGTTTTCGGTTGGCGCTAACGACCAACCCGGATGCAATCTTGATCACCCGCTTAGAAGATGGGATTTGTGTAGAGATCAATGATGGCTTTACCACCCTGACCGGATACGCCAGGGAAGACCTGATCAATCGCTCTATTTATGATTTCGGGGTATGGAAGTCACTGGAAGAGCGCGATAACCTACTGCATTTGCTAGAAACGGAAGGATACTGCCAGAACTTTGAAGCCACCCTCACTAATAAAAACGGATCAGAGGTTGTCGGTCTCATTTCCGCCAGGGTCATCAACCTTAAAGGGAAGCCGCATATTATCTCGATCACGCGTGATATTTCCGACCGAAAACGAACCGAGGCAGCTTTAATCAAATCGGAAATTGAATTTAAAAAAGCCCAGGCTGTTGCCAATGTAGGCAGTTGGGAATGGCATATCCCCACCCAGACCCTAAAATGGTCTGACCAGATGTATAAAATTTTTGGGATCGATAAAGAGAACTTCTCAGGCAGTTTACCTGAGGTCATTAACCAAGCCATTCATCCAGATGACCGCGCCAGGGTAGAAGCCTCCAACCTATCGGTCATACAATACCAAAAACCCATTCCGGTAGAATACCGCATCTGCCGGCCGGATGGAGATACGCGGGTTGTCTGGGCGGAAGCTGGCGAACTTACTTTGGATGATTCCGGCAAACCCCTGACCCTGACCGGCGTCGTTCAGGATATCACCGAACGCAAATGGGTGGAGGAGCAAATGCATTTGCAGGCCACCGCGCTGGAATCAGCCGCCAACGCCATCGTAATCACCGATTCCCAGGGAGTGATTGAATGGGCAAACCCGGCATACGAGAAATTAACCGGGTACTCAGCCATAGAAATAATCGGCAAAACTCCGCGGCTGCTCAAATCCGGCATGCACGATGAGGAATTTTATCAAAATCTTTGGGATACCATTCTCAGCGGACAGGTCTGGCACAGCGAAATTATCAACAAACGCAAGAACGGTGAGCTTTACACCGAGGAAGAAACCATCACCCCGCTTAACGATCAAAACGGTAAAATCACCCATTTTATTGGCATTAAGCAAGATATTACCGCTCGCAAGCAGCACGAAATTGAAATCGAATCTGTCGCTCTGGTCAGCGCTGCCCTGCGTTCCGCAACCAACCGCAGCGATATGCTGCCCGTTATCCTTGATCAGATCATGAACCAGCTTAATGTGGAAGGTTCCGGTATTGAATTAATGGACCCGGCCACGGGAGATCTGGTGATTGCCTTGGGACGCGGTATTTGGGAACGCGCCACCGGAGAGCGCATACCCGCTGGGGAGGGAATTAGCCACCAAATCATTACCACCAAACGTCCCTACATCAATAATGCCATTAATAGTGATCTATTTACCATTCGTCCGGATTTATTTACCGAATGCTGTGCTGTTGCCGGGATGCCGCTGATCGTTCAGAATCAGATTATTGGGGCATTGTGGGTTGGCAGTAAACGCACATTGACAGACGCAGATATCCGCCTGCTCACCGCCATTGCAGATATCGCTGCCAACGCCATTCACCGGGCTACATTACATGAGCAAACCCAAGATCAACTGCACCAGTTAATGGCCTTGCGAGAAATTGACCAGGCAATTATTGGCGGCCTTGATCTGGATGCCGTCCTGGAGAAACTGGTTGAACAGGCAGTTATACAATTGAGGGCAGATGCTGTGGCCGTCTTGCTCTACAATTCCCAAACCTTGCAGCTTGAATATGGTTCCAGCCTGGGCTTCCGCACGCCGCTGATTAAACAAACCCGCTTACGGTTGGGTGAGGGGCAGGCCGGGCGGTGCCTGCTGGAACAAAGCACGCTAAGCGTTGTC
>JAJUJY010000225.1 GCA_029265085.1 Chloroflexota bacterium | reverse complement strand
GGTCAGGCAGAATATGTGATGAATTCCTTGGATGAGTTAGATGTTCCCTCATTCTTAGACAAGATCAATACGAAATAATGAAAATTGCCGGGGCTGTTAGAGGGATAACAGTCTCGGCAATTGATTCACGATTAGATGGTTTTCCGAATTTTTTTGATGCCCCAGGCAATCATTCCGCCAAACACACCACCTAACGGTTTGGCAGCATGAGCAAATCCACCCCAAATGGCCAGGAACCAGACCTTTCCAGACAGTGAGGGTATCTTCCATAAGACCAAATCCACAAACAAACCAGGGCAGCAGCGAGAATGTCACCGCCCCGGCGCCGGTTATACCGCCAGCGACTTTTGAACGCGAGATCGCCCGGCCCAAAATCAACAACGCCACCCACTCAATTTCATGCCGATCCGGTAATTTGAGCGGCATCCGTAAAGACTGGTGCAGTATCACTGCCAACGCCCCGCTGAAAACAGCACAAGATATTCCAACCAGGCAATTTTTCGATTACTGAGGAAGCTGTTTAATGGTTTCCTTAGAAAGAACGCACCATCCAGGATACACAAAGTCAATTCCTGAAATGGGGTATTAAAAAATAATCAACTCCCTCATTCCCTTGATCTCTGATCTTGACTCGAATAAAGCCTAGTTGCCCTGATATTCGTATGCACCAATATCCGGAACATTCTGATAGGGCACAATTTGCCGGTCAAAATCTTGCGAATATCCCAAATATAGACCTCGATCAATGGCAGGGCTGGAAGAAGTTAAATGAAAATCCATGTCTCCCAAATTCACAAATAGAGGATCAGCAAAAAATTCTCCCTGCCCCACACTAAATCCTAGTTTCGTCGAGGAATTGGTAAAGTAATACAAATTATTCTCATGGATAAACGCTCCAGAAGTTCGCGATACCCACCAATAATCTTTTAAGTAAATAATATTGTTTCTAAAAATATAAGTTCCGGCGACTGGAGTACCGCCAAACCAGATCACATTTCCTTGCAGCGGATCATGCGTTCGTAGATCCACAAAAGTATTATTTTCTACGCGGAAGTTGGCTATTTGCGTTGCTGCATCATCACCAACATGGATCACATTCAATCCGGTGGAATTGATTATCACGTTATAGGCAATGGTGACATTTTTCGCGGACCCAGAACCGTTGCTGCTAACTTCCATGAATCCTTCGGAATTCATCGACCAATTATGATGGACGTTGGTGTAATCACCCATCTGATAAATTTCGACCGCGCCTCCATCCACGCCAAAATCATAACTGGGAGCTTCACAGTTATAAAATCGGTTAGACGATACTTCGTTATATGAATTTAAGATATCCACACCAAGCGCACCATAATCATCACTCCCCCCAACAGTGTTTACTACCATGTGCAAATCATGAACATAGTTCCTGGTTGCATGATTATATTGTCCGGATAGTTCAATCCCAATGCCCACCGAATTGATTTCATTGTTCTGAACGATATTATGATCTGCACCTCGGGTCACTTCGATTCCCGTCTTTGCCCCTTCAATATGCAGGCCGTCAATAATAATCCAATCTCCCCGGATCAAAATTGCCCGGCTGGGATATGGCGAAGTGGATAGATTATTGATTTTTGGGGCTGGTCCATCTCCGTAGGAAGTGAACAGGATTGGCTTACCAGATTGGCCTGATACCGATATCGTAATTGTCCCGCTCCACACCGAACCACGCTTCAAGTAAATCGTTGTTCCAGGCACAAAACTTGTTGTGCTTAATTTACTTAAAGTTTTCCAGGGTTTATTTACTTCAGTTCCGGAATTGGTATCAGATCCCAAAATGCTATCCACAAAATAACATGGACAGGAGTACGTTTGCGCAGCTCGTAAAATCAAGGGTAAAAAAAGGATTTTTGGCGGGGTAGGCTGAGCTTCAGCAGTCACTCCCACTTGGGGAATCTCATCCGGAGGTTGTGAGGTTAAGCTTGTGTCAACAATTTCTGGGGTTGGGGTTTCATTAACAGAAGGTATATCCTCCAACGTTGGCGTGAGGAATACCTCGGAAGTATTGGTCGGTGCAAAGTCGCCAGAAACTGGGATAACAGGGGCTTGAAGAGTTGGGGATGAACAGGTGGATACAGTTACGATGACACTTAATAATATGAAAAGTCGCGAAATATTTATTATTATTTTTACCATCAATTTTCAGAACATTATGGGGCTGCCGATAAAGCTGCTATGACCAATTTATTATCAACTTAGTAAACAAATTTTATCATATGCGGCTCAAGAACGTCATTTCACTTTTGTGAGTTGGAACAAACCTAAAACTCAAAATCCCAATCAGTCTGTCAAAAAAAATAATCCGCTTGGATAATCATTGGGAACTCATTAGAAAATCATCCTTTACGGGCATTATTTAGCTATAATGTATCAAAATTATCGTATTTTTAGCCTGAAATCTACCCTTTTACTGAAGATTTAATGGACAGGTAATTTTATGAAATTCTTTTTACAGTATTTTGTACTGGTCGTGATCTCAATCGCAATTATTTTTGGAATTCTTCATCTTGGAGAAAGGTTAACCCCTCCCCCGGATATTCATGGCCAATGGGAATTAAATGGCAATTCTCTGATCAAATGCAGTACATCAAACCAATGGGAAAAACCGGCTCGCATGGATATTTCCCAATCTGGTTTGTATCTGGATATCCTTATTGGCGGGAAACAAGGGCTTGAATTGCCCGCCAGGTTTTCCAACAATGAAATCCACGCCGAAGGATCTACTTCCATGAAATTAACACTGGAAACGAAATCCAAACCCTATCACCTGTCAGGAAAAATCCAATTAGCTGGGTGTGAAACCCCGATAGATGTTGAGTATATCCACCAGCCGCAAACAACCACATTCACAGGAGATCTTCATTAATGGTGAATTTACTACTGCTTTTAGTTCAGGTCGGAGTGATTCTGGTTGCTGCCCGCATTGTAGGGTATCTATTCCGCAAATTACATCAACCCCAAGTTATGGGAGAGATGGTTGCCGGAATACTTTTAGGACCATCCTTGTTGGGCTGGGTTGCGCCTGATGCCAGCGCCGCATTATTTCCTCCGGAAAGTTTAGGGTTTTTGAATGCATTAAGCCAGTTTGGCTTACTGCTCTTTATGTTTTTGGTCGGGTTAGAACTTGACCCCAAGCTCTTGCGCGGTAGAACGCACGCTGCTGTCGTTGTAAGTCATGCAAGCATTGTTGCCCCATTTTTATTAGGGGCGTTGCTTTCCCTGTTTCTTTATCCCCGTCTTTCCCATGAAGGCGTATCATTTACCCATTTTGCCTTATTCATGGGAACTGCAATGTCCATCACAGCTTTCCCTGTACTAGCCCGGATTTTAACTGAGCGAAAAATGCTGCGCACAAACCTGGGCGTGATTGCAATTACCACCGCAGCAGTGGACGATGTGACCGGCTGGATGATCCTGGCCGTGGTGGTCGTTTTAGTACGGGCAGCAGAAGTGACAATGCCCTTATGGGCAACCATTATTGGCATCGGGGTGTATTTATTTGTTATGTTCTTTCCAGCCCGTTGGTTTTTAGAGCGCTTAAACAAATATACAAAACAAAAAGGTCACATTACCCATAATGTTTTGGCTATCCTGCTGCTCTTTGTCCTGGCTTCCGCATGGGTAACAGAATGGTTAGGAATTCATGCCTTATTTGGGGCATTTCTGGCGGGTGCCATTATGCCAAAAAGCAATATGTTTGTCCATGGAATTGCCGAACGGCTCAATGATCTGGCTGTAGTTCTCTTGTTACCAATCTTTTTTGCCTTCACCGGGCTGAGGGCCAGTATTGGCCTGGTTAACAATGTAGAAATGTGGTTCTTTACATTACTTATTGTTTTGGTTGCGATTCTTGGTAAGTTTGGCGGATCTTCCATCGCCGCCCGCTGGAGTGGTATGAATTGGCGCGAATCCAGTGCAATTGGGGTCTTGATGAATACGCGCGGCCTGATGGAATTGGTCTTATTAAATATTGGTTTAGAATTGGGGGTTTTATCCCCTGCGTTATTCACCATGATGGTATTAATGGCATTGATCACAACCTTTATGACAGCCCCTTTGTTGGAATGGATTTATTTTTCCCGAGTGGTTCCCAAACCGTACACCGCTGTCCCCGTTGATCCCAACCTGGAAAAAACAATTCCACAAGACAGCCTTATCGGAGGCGTCCTGGTTGAAGATGAAGTAATTCAAAATCAAACTGGCCAGGTAACAGTCACTGCACCCGCCAATCCTCCTGGTTAAAATTTGCCTTTTTTATGGAGGGTATCCATGTTGGATCAATTCGTGAATAACCCGCCTCCGCAGTCTTTAAGTGGGGCTGGTTTAACCGCATACATTTTATTTGATATATTCCTGATCATTATTCTGGCACGTGTTTTAGGCAATTTAATCACGAAATTTGGCCAGCCCAGAGTAGTGGGAGAAATCCTGGCAGGAATCCTTTTGGGTCCAACGCTGCTTGGGGCGAACCTCTCGCAATGGATTGCTCCGCTAGCCGTCCGCCCAACGTTAAGCGCTATTGCTACGATTGGTTTGGTGCTTTTTATGTTCCTGGCCGGAGTTGAATACGATGCCAAGCAGCTGAAAGGTCGAGTCCATCAATCCGCACTGCTCTCCATTCTTGCCGTAGGTATCCCTGCTTTGGTGGGATTTCTGATTGCTCCGCTGCTATTCACACCCGATTTTGCCGGGCCAAACGCAGTGGAATTGCTGCCGCTGGGATTGTTTATTGGCGCGATTTTGGCTGTAACTGCGTTTCCGGTCATGGCGCATATCTTGATGGAACGCGGTGAATTAAATACACCGTTAGGCTCATTAGCAGTGGCTTGTGCTGGATTAATTTCGATATTTATGTTTACCTATATATCTTTTGCCAGCACAATCGCTAGCGGCCAACCAATCCAATCCTTTTGGGTCCGTCTGGGTTTGATTGTTGCATTTTCATTGATATCCGTTTTGCTGATCAAACCGCTGCTTGGATATTGGTTAACCCAAAAAACAGGAATCGATCCAATCAGCCCGAATACCATTGCAATCTTATTTGCCGGATTGGCATTGTACGCATTAATAGCTCACCTGCTGGGAATCCACGCCTTAACCGGGGGATTTATCTGGGGATTTTTATTGCCCGATGATGCAAAGTTTCGCCAGGCAGTTGCTCAACGGATCAAAGATGTAGCGATGGTGTTTTTCTTACCCGTATTTTTTGCCTTGGCTGGATTCTCAACCGACCTGAAATTAATCCGTGTTGAAACATTGCCCATCTTAATGGTGTTTTTAGCCGCAGCGATCTTTAGCAAATTCCTGGCAGCCATACCCACCAAATTATTTGGCTTCTCCTGGGGCGAAACACTAACCATGGGAGCATTATTCAATACTCGAGGCTTATTAGTCCTGGTGGTTGGTTTGCTTGGCCTTGAGTATAAAATCATTACTCCAGTCACCTTTACCCTTACGGTAGTCACCGCACTGGTGACCAACTTAATCACCTTACCCATTCTAGAAAAAGCAGCCCAGCGCAAAAATGCGCCAATATACCCAGAACCGATCATAGTCAACGAAACCAATTAACTCGCTAGCCGAATATCGGAAATCAACTCCGGACATTCCTCAATAGAATGTCCGGAGTTAGTTACCCGTCATTCTTCGTCGATAAGCTGCGCTTCTTTCTCTTTACGCCTGGCCAGCCATTTCCCCAAAACTTTTAGTTTAATCGCACCACCTGCGATTACAACCACTGCAATTAACAACCACCAATACCATTCCATATTTTCCTCCTGCTATCGCAATTTGAGTTGCCGGCGTAAAACCGGCATGATCACAGCCACAAGAATCAGGC
>JAJUJY010000209.1 GCA_029265085.1 Chloroflexota bacterium | reverse complement strand
GCAAACCAGGAGGAGATTTACTACTCACTGCACCATTCAACTCATTAACGCATTATTATACTTATTATTATCAAACAGTCATTAGCAAATACTTTTATGAATATTGGTTAAATTTATTGGGATATGAAATTGTTGAAATTAAGCACAATGGTAATTATTTTGAATACCTTGCTCAGGAAATCAGAAGAATAAATTTTGTTGTTCAACATTATTCCAAATTGAAATTGAATGTCTTTGAAAAAATAATTATTAAGTTGCCATTAATTGTCTTACAAAAATTAGCAGATTCCAATCAAAATTCCGAAGAATTGTTGTGCTTTGGTTTGTTTATTAAAGCAGTGAAGAAACCTCATGATTAATGTCCATGTTTTTGGCGGTTTAGGAAATCAGTTATTTCAATATGCAGCTGGTTATGCGCTTTCACAGACAAAGGGCACTGATTTACTTTTAGACATTCATGAGTTTTCACATAACAATCCAAGGAAATTTCGACTCAATCAATTACAAATTCCAATTAAGACTCTATCACCAGCAGAAACCTTAATTTCAAGAATAGTTAGAAAATTATTTTATCAACTTCATTTGAATACTCAAAAATATCAATTTTCTGTATTTAATACAATATCCGTTTTGTTTGATTATGGGAAATCAAGTGTAAACCAAAATTTTTTTAATGCACCTGGACATGTCTTTCTTTCTGGATATTGGCAATCTGAGAAATACTTCAATAACCACCGCCCACAATTGATAGACTTAATTAAACCAAATGAAAGAATATTAGAAACCATCCATAAAGGAAAAGAACTCAAGCAAATCACAAGCACAAATTCTATCGGATTACACATTCGTCGTGGTGATTATGTTAATGACCCAATAATTAATCAATATCATGGGATTTGTTCAATTGAATACTATAAAACCGCAGTAAATTATCTATCGGAATATATTAAAGATCCATATTTTTATATTTTTTCTGATGATCATGAATGGGGAGAAGAAAATTTTAAGTGGCTAAACAAGCCTTATGTTTTTCTAAAAAATAAAACAGAAGATTCTGACATCTTTGATTTATGGCTCATGAGCCAATGCAAACATCAAATTATTGCCAACAGTTCATTTAGCTGGTGGGGAGCATGGTTAAATCAAAATCCAGAAAAAATTGTCATTGCACCTGAGAGGTGGTTTAAGGTATCTGACCGAAACAGTATTGATTTAATTCCAGGAAGTTGGAAAACCTTACCAAATCAATGATATCTACACCCTTAGTGAGTGTTATTTTACCTGTTTATAATGGTGAAGCTTTCCTTCGTGAAGCAATCGAAAGCATCCTGAACCAAACCTACCAACCAATTGAATTGATTGTGATTGATGATGGGTCAACAGATAATACACCGACGATTTTAAAAGATTATGAAGGTAAAATCCGACATTATCGGCAATCTAATCAGGGTTTGGTGAAAACATTAAACTTGGGGCTTTCGCTGGCAAACGGAAAATATATTGCCAGGATGGACGCAGATGATATTTCCCACCCTCAACGGCTAGAAAAACAAATAAATTATCTAGAAGCCAATCCAGATGTTAATTTATTAGGGACATCTTGTTATTACATAAATTTCAACGGAAAAATTATTGGCCGCGGGCAAGTTCCAAGAACAAATGGAGGAATTAAATGGGTTTTATTGTTTGCAAGCCCATTTATACATCCTTCTGTAATAATAAAAAAGGATTTTATATTTAATAATGGTCTTTTATTTAACGAAAAATTCCCATATGCTGAAGATTATGAATTATGGGGAAGGATATTAAAAAATTCAAAAGCAGCAAATCTTCCAGAACCTCTTATTAGTTATCGAATTCATCAAAAGAATATCTCAATACAAAATAAAAATATTCAACTTTATTTTCATAAAATTATTTCCAAGAATATTCTACAAGACACATTCCCAAATATGAAAATTATTAATGACGACATTGAAGCTTTGTGTGAATTGTCATTAACTGGTTTTCGGAATATAAACAAACTCAAATCAAAACAACAGTATTTGATGCATACATACTTAAATATTTGGATTGAATTTGAAAAAAGATATATTTTTGAATCACTTGATGAGGCAAGGGAAAATGCTTTATACCATTTATTAATTATGTATATTTCTACATCCGTAAAAAAAATTAACATATCATATTTAAAATTATTAAAGAATCATTTTCCAAATATATATTGTTTTCTATTTAGCAAATTTCCATTCTTAATTTATAAAAGTCTACAAAATCGGTACTAAAAATGTCAATAATCACTGTCATCGTACCAACCCATAATCGTGCGCAATTATTACAAAAAGCACTTGAAAGTGTTATTCACCAAACTGAACAAAATTATGAATTGATTATTGTTGATAATGGATCACAAGATAATACCTTTTCATCCATCGAACCTTTTATAAATCAAAAACAGCTCAATTATTATTCTTTTCAAGAAAACACAAATGCTGCAACGGCCAGGAATTTTGGTCTATCCAAGTCTCAGGGTGAATTTATCCAATTTCTTGATGATGATGATTGGCTTACCGAAGATTCCATTGCGAAAAAACTGGCAATATTCAATCAAAATCCTAATTTTCAGGTGGTATATTCGGATTTATATCTAACAGATGCTGCTGGGAAGGTCCAATCTACATATTTTTCCAAAAGAAAACGGCCACTGCCGTCTGGTGATATTTACATACCTCTACTACACCAAAACTTTATTCCAATCCATGCCATGCTCTGGCGCAAATCAGCCTTACAAGCAGTTGGCGGTTTCCCTGTTCGCTCCGGGCATGAAGATTGGGAATGTTTATTAAGAGTGGCAGAGACAGGGCAATTTGGCGTAGTAGATCAACCTTTAGGTTATTATCGCCAGCATTCACAGAGTATGTCACGGAAATTTAATACCATGATGGAAGGAAAATTAGCCTTTCAGGAAAAAATTATCCAATCCGAACGATTTCAAGCCGTTCCTGCAGAGATAAAAGCAAAATTAATGGTGAAATTTGCCATTCAACAATACGCATATGGAAGCACAACGTTAGGGAAGCAATTCTTTCGAACGGCGTCAAATATTTCACCTCGCCCATTCCCTCAAAAAATATTGGCGAATTATCTTCTCCATTGTCCCAGGTCATTCTCGCAATGGATAATTCGATTGAACACAAAAATCAAATCTCTCTAATCCACCATGCCAAGAATCCTCGCGCTTGCACCTTACCCGAACGAATCCGCTGATACACGTTACCGGATTACACAATTTATTCCCACGTTGAAAACTGCCGGTTGGGAAGTGGACCTCCAACCATTTATGAATCAACGTCTTTTCCACATCTACAACCAGCCTGGAAATTTACCAGAAAAGATATTGTTTACTGGTCTGGGATTTCTGAAACGAGTCTTCAATATCATAAATACCATACAATATGATGGGATTTGGCTGCACAAAGAAGCCTTTGCTTTTGGTCCTCCCTGGTTTGAAAAAGCACTATCCAAAAGAGTGAATTTCATACTGTATGATATGGACGATGCTTTCTGGACACACCCACCTCAATTTAGGCAAATAGGAAGCAGAATCCGCGATCCCCAACGAATACAAAAAATGTTAGGGCTCTCGCAATGTGTTTTGGCAGGAAACCGATATCTACAAAATTTCGCCCAACAATTTGCTCCTTGGGTGGAATTATTTCCAACTGTATTAGACACAGAACGATATAAAATTCGCAATGAAATTGATGATGGCTGGGTAACCATTGGTTGGGTTGGCCGTTGGTCTAGCGCACCGTATTTGTCGGTTATCAGTCGTTCCTTAGAAAGCATTATCCGGAAATTCCCTCAAACCAAAATCAAACTAATTGGTGCCGATCAAAATCCATTTCCAGAATCTATCCCAGTTGAAATCGTCCCCTGGCGGTTGGATGAAGAGCTTAAAGCGATATCGGCCTTTGATATTGGCATCATGCCATTACCTGATGATGAGTACAGCAAGGGAAAATGCGGTTTTAAATTACTTCAATATATGGCTTTAGGCATTCCCGGCGTAGCCTCTCCCGTTGGGGTAAATTCCGAAATCATCCAAGACGGGGAAAATGGTTTCCTGGCCGCTAATGAAACTGAATGGACTGAAAAGCTATCCAGGCTGGTGGAAAATTATTCTCTCAGAAGAAATATCGGCATTGCTGGCCATACGACGGTTGAAAAACAGTTTTCATTAAAGCATGTTGCCCCTCGGCTAATCGAAATCATCAACGTCTTAAATCAAAATGTCTGATACTCTGGCAATATTTACTGTAAAGGTTGATGACCTGACATCTATAGAAATAATGGAAAATATCCGGCAAGCAATTATTTCTAGCAAAAAAATCATGGTCAGCAATGTCAATATCCACGCCCTCAATCTGGCATATACCCTGCCCTGGTTCCGCGCCTTTCTCAACCGCTCAGAGATCGTCTTTTGCGATGGGTTTGGAGTAATCCTCGGCGCGCGTTTGCTTGGCATCCGGCTGCGCCACCGCAACACCCCGCCAGATTGGTTAGGTGCATTAAGCCGGTTATGTGCCCAACAAGGCTATACCCTCTACTTCCTCGGCGGGCAGCCGGGGGTTGCTGCCAGAGCCGCCCAAAAATTAACCGCATCCGCGCCCGGTCTGCAAGTGTTGGGCTGCCAACACGGCTACTTTGACAAATCTCCAACCAGCCCGGAAAACGAATCCGTGCTGGCAGAAATCAACCGCCTGCGTCCCGACCTGCTGCTGGTTGGTTTTGGCATGCCCGCCCAGGAGCGCTGGCTGCAAGAAAACTGGCAGCGCCTGCCCGTTCACGCCGCCTTGCCGGTCGGCGCTGCCTTTGACTACGTTGCAGGTGAGGTGCGCCGCGCCCCGCGCTGGATGACCGATCACGGTCTGGAATGGTTGGGCCGGCTGCTGATCGAACCGCGCCGCCTATGGCAGCGCTACCTGATCGGAAACCCCCTCTTCTTCTGGCGCGTGCTCAAACAGCGCCTGGGCCTGCTGCGCCTGCCGGAGTAACCATGCTGCGCCGATTTTCCGTCAACTTTGCCATTGTTTCCATTCTGCTGGATGCCGCGCTTTCCGCGCTGGCGCTGCGCCTTTCCGCGCTGCTGCGCGTCCGCTTCAGCGCGCTCGACTTTGTGAAAGACATCTTTGACCCCATCCCCGTCCCGCCGGAGCTGTACCTGCTCTTTCCGCTCATCTGGGTGGCCGTGTACCTGCTCTTCTCGGTTTATGACGGGCGGCGGCATTTCCGCATCGCCGACGAATTCGGCACGCTCACCCTGGCCACCTTCCTGGCGACCATCTCGATGGCCGGTGTGCTCTACCTGACCTACCGCGACATCTCGCGCTTCCTCTTCCTCTTCTTCGTCCTGCTGGGCTATGGGCTGCACCTGGGCTGGCGCTTGCTGGCCCGCCTGGGCTTCCGCTGCAAACTGCTCGAGACGGTGGAACGGCGGCGCATCCTCATCCTCGGCGCGGGCGTGGTTGGCCGCCGCCTGGAACAACAAATCAACGCGCAGACCAACCTCGGCCTCACCCTGGCCGGTTTTCTGGATGACGACCCCAAAAAACGCGCCGCCCTGCCGGAAGTGCTCGGCTCGCTGGATGATGCCCGCGCCGTCATTTGCAGCCGCGCGGTGGATGATGTGGTGGTAGCCCTGCCCCTCTCCGCGCATAAACGGCTCAACCAGATCGTCAGCGTGCTGCACGATCTACCCGTGCGCGTCTGGATCATCCCGGATTACTTCTCCCTGACCCTGCACAAAGCCTCGGTGGAAGAATTTGCCGGGATGCCCATGCTCGACCTGCGCGCGCCTGCCCTGTCCGATTACCAGCGCATGATCAAGCGCGGCTTTGACCTGGCCGTCACCACCCTGCTGCTGCCCCTGGTGCTGCCGCTGATTGGCATCATCGCCCTGGCCATCCGGCTGGAAGGTCCCGGACCGGTCTTCTTCCGCCAGAAGCGCGTTGGAGAGAACGGCCGCCTGTTCACCATGATCAAGTTCCGCACGATGGTGGTGGATGCGGAGAAGCTGGCTCACCTGGCCGCCCGCACCGACACCAACGGCAACCTGATCCACAAGACCCCCGATGATCCGCGCGTGACGCGGGTAGGGCGCATGCTGCGCCGCACCAGCCTGGATGAGCTGCCCCAACTGCTCAACGTGCTGGCCGGAGAAATGAGCCTGGTCGGCCCGCGTCCTGAGCTGCCCAACCTGGTGGAAAAATACCAGCCCTGGCAGCGCAAACGCTTTGCCGTGCCGCAAGGCCTGACGGGCTGGTGGCAGGTCAACGGGCGCAGCGACCGTCCCATGCACCTCAACACCGAAGACGACCTGTACTACGTCCAGCATTACTCCATCTGGCTGGATTTGCAAATCCTGGTGCGCACTGCCTGGGTTGTACTGCGCGGCAAAGGCGCATTTTAACCCCGCAAATTTGGTACAATTGGAACCTGCCCCTACCCCTTCCCGAAAAAAGAAGGGAACAACGCTCCCCTTTCGGGAGGGTTGGGCAGGTTTTTTCGGAAATTTTACAGACAACCCATCCCGCACGGTATAG
>JAJUJY010000256.1 GCA_029265085.1 Chloroflexota bacterium | reverse complement strand
TTATCCATTTATCAAGGTTTGCAGGACCTGGATACCAGTGCCAAAATATATATGGAAATTGCTATGGTTCGGAAAAATATGGGGGATTATGCAATTGCTGAAGAACTGTATCAAAAAAGTTTGAGCTATTACCAACAAAAAGGAAATGTCGTCTGGCAGGCAAATGTTTTAAATAACCTGGGAGTGCTATATCATTTACTGGGTGATTATGAGAAAGCATTAGATACTTTTGAAAAATCGATCCATTATGCGCAAATTGGCGGCTATCCCAGGCTTGAAGCATATGCCCTGACCAGTTTAGGAGATTTGTTTAAGGAGATTGATCTTTACCGAGAAGCAGGTGAAGCTTACCAAAAAGCAAAACAATTACTTGTAAATTTTAGCGATCGATTTTTGCTCTTCTATCTAACGGTTGCTCGAGCACTATTGTATTTATCCCAAGGTAAAAACACATCTTCGGTTGAGCAGCTTGAACAGGCAAAAATATTACTTAGTGAATCTCAGTCACAATATGAAGCCAATTATTGGATTCTGGCAAATTCAGAGATTTATCTAAAACAACAAAAATTTGATTTGATTATTGATCAATTACCCGGCGCGCTGGCTTTTTTTGAAGGCAATGGCCAACGGGTTGAGGCTATTCGATCACGACAAATCCTGGCTTTTGCATATTACCAAACGCATGAAGTGCAAAAAGCGCTTAACGAAATAAATCAAAATTTAAAATATTTTGAATATAAAGATCAACAGCATATCTTAATTGTTAGTGCCCGGTTGGGTTTTGAAATCCTACAGGAATGGCAATTAAGCGAAGGCAGCCATCCGGATCTATCAGATTTAATAGAGGTAACACACAAATTAATTAACCGGATCCCAAGGCTTAAAAAAAGCCTGCGTCAACGCTCGAAAATTGTTCCGTTATCACCACCGGAACTGCATATCTATTGTTTGGGAGCCAATCAAGTCAAGATTGGTGATCACGTGATTACCAATGCCGAATGGCAAGCGCAGACCGCCAGAGATTTATTATTCATCATTCTGGCACATCCCGAAGGTATTACCAAAGAAAAAATTATGGATACTTTTTGGCCCGAGGATGAGATTGAGGATGTCAGACTGCGTTTTAAGAATGCAATCTACCGCCTCCGCAGGGCTTTAGGAACAGATGCGATTATTTTTAAGGATGAATTGTACATCTTTAACCGAGATATCGATTTTGAAGCTGATGTGGAAACTTTTCAAAAAGAAATCCAACTTGCCAAAATTGAACCACAGCTTGATAATAAAATTACTCATTTCAAGAATGCAATTCATACCTATCGCGGTCCCTATCTACCTGAGCTGTCTGATTATTGGGTTGTTATCGAACGGGAAAAACTTCACCAATCCTATATAAATGCCGTAGTAAATCTGGCTGGATTATTTCTTGAGGCTCGCAAGTATGTGGATGCAGTTGAAGTAGTTCAAGGCGTATTAAGGGATGATCCTTGCTTTGAACCCGCGCATCGGATTGCAATGCGTGCATATGCAGCCCAGGGAAATCAGGCAGGGGTGGTCAGGCAATATGAGATTTGCCGGCGTGCATTGCTGGATGAATATGGTGCAGCACCTTCAGAGCAGACGAGAAAACTGTACGACACATTGATTCGTGAAGATATAGATTTGAATTATTAATCAAGCAATTTGCTGTATTTAAGCCCTATCAGTCTTGTGTTAACAAGCGATAGGGCATTTTTTTTATCCTTTCTCATAAAATAACTTATTGATAATTTGAATTGTTTATCTTTTTTGTGAACTATATGCCAGACAGGCTGTTTTCTGATGCCTGTTCTGATGCCTACCCCTTTCTATACTGAATTTATGCCGAAAACAAACGGCAAATAATGCAGATAAAAATGGAGAGGGAAGATGAAAAAGAACTTCAGTATGAATTCAATCGTAACTAAGGTTGATGCCAACACCATCCGAGTTGCGCTGGTTGTGGTTTCCCTGGTTCTCTTTATTCTTGGTGCAGGCGCTCCTGACGCTGGTGGTGGAATTGTTCATGCAAAATCAATCCTTAATTTGGGTTTCTAAATAAATCAGGATGGTCCTGCTTTTATCGGCAGTATTAATCGGATTGATCGCTGGGGTTATACGGGCGAGGTTTTTGCGTCACCAATATATCTCACCCAATATCCAATGGTTTGGTTTGGTGCTTTTGGCGGTCATTCCGCAATGGTTGGTATTTTCGTTTACACCAACGCGTGCAGTTGCACCTTTACAAGCCGTAAAAATCTCTCTGGTGGCTTCTCAGGTATTATTGCTCGTTTTTACCTGGAAGAACAAAAAATTACCGGGATTTTGGCTGCTTGGTTTGGGGTTAATCCTTAATCTCGTGGTCATTTCTCTCAATGGCGGTTTGATGCCAATCAGGCCAGAACTAGCGGAATGGTTGGTCCCTGGGGCTCCAGCAGGAGCCTGGCAAATTGGTGAACGGTTTGGCACAGGGAAAGACATTGTTCTGGAGGTGGCTCAAACAAGGTTATGGTTTTTATCTGATGCTCTACGGTTACCAGATTGGGTAAACATCCGAATAGCGTTTAGTGTAGGTGATGTTTTGATCGCTACCGGGGCTTTCTGGTTGTTATTTTCAATGGGCGGCAGGGCAGGTCAGAAAAAACAGGAGCAAAGACATGACGATATCTACAGTACTTCAGTCGCGTCCAGCGGTAGTAAATAAAGAATACGGGCGAATTCTTTCGGCTGCGATTGTAAGTTCTCAATTCAGGCAATTACTCCTTACAAACCCTGAAAAAGCATTGTTGATGGGTTTTGGTGGAGAGACATTTCAGCTAGCTCAAGATGAGCGAAAACGACTGTCCTCGATCCAGGCGAATTCTCTAGCTGAGTTTGCTAATCAAATGAATCATATTCATGAACTTCCCGCAGCAAAGGGATACATTGGCGATTAAGTTGGTTCAATTCACCTAGGAGATAGAGGAATTTAGGAAAAAAGCAAACCAGGAGCTCAATGTATTCAAATAGTTTACAGGTAAGCCGAAAGGCAAAAAATAACCTGCCGAAGGTGAAGATTAAAGAGTTGAACCCGATCGTGGCGGTTAACTACCGTCAATGGATTCCAGTTGATTCAACTGTTGGAATCATGAATGGGGTAATTCAACAAGTAATGGATTATTTAAGTATTGTGGCATGGCAGGTTTATATTCTCGAAAATTCTGGCGATTTTGAGCTCATTTTAGAGGATCGGAAACCGCTATGCGTTTATTCCCAAGCTGTTCGTCCATATTCGCTTAAAGCTGGCGAGCTTTTGCAAAAAGCAGCCTTAAGCGAAGAACCGGTGATGTTTGATCCACATTTAAGTATCAACCGAATAACTTCTATCAAAGAAGTTGTTATACCTCTCCATTATTGTTTGATACCGTTGCGGATTGATACTGAACCGATTGGTGTATTGGTTTTGGAGACTGAAAAAAACACTCTTTCCGATGAAGCAATCTATTGGGCTAATTGGACAGGGAATGAATTGGCCAGGGTAATTCGCCAGGAAGGAATTCAATATGCAGATGCTGGCCTGGTGGAGACAATTGCAGCGCTGTCGAGAACAGTAGATGTTCGGGATACTTCTACCGGGGGGCATTGTTTTAAAGTTGCATTATTGTCTGAAAGATTGGCCAAACAATTGGGCTGCTCTTTTGCCGAAGTTCAAAATATTCGTCGGGCTGCGTTGTTACATGATGTTGGAAAAATCGGCGTTCCTGACGCAATCTTACACAAACCAGGTCCATTAACTCCTGAAGAATGGGAAGTATTGAAGCTCCATCCAGTGACAGGGGCAAACATTCTTCGAGAAATCAATGGGCTTGAAGAAGTTGCGGAGATTGTTTTATCTCACCACGAAAAAATGGACGGTAGTGGATACCCCCGCAATTTGATGGGGGAGTCAATCCCATTTGGAGGACGCATCCTGGCTGTTGTGGATGCATATGGAGCCATGACCGATGACCGGATTTACCGGCAGGCTATTTCGCATGAATGTGCGATTGAGGAGTTAAAAAAATACTCAGGGACGCATTTTGACCCAAAGATAGTTGATGCATTTATCTCACAATTTCAATAGCTAAATGGAAGGTGGGCTACATAGGGTAATGTCCACCTTAACGCAGAGCAGGGACCTCGGTTTGTAATCATGTTTGATTGATAATGGGTCCCTGCTCTTTATTTTTAATCAAGTGGGTATAATCAGGGAAATCAAAATAATTAATGTGTACGTTAAAATGATGCCTCCTGAGATGCGATTTACCCAAATGAATCGCTGAGGAGATAATTTCTCCCTGAGTATATGAACCAGGCTGCTCAATAATAACCACCATAATGCTGACCCAAGAAAAACCCCACCGACAAAAAATAATATTGGAAGCCAGGTTTTG
>JAJUJY010000136.1 GCA_029265085.1 Chloroflexota bacterium | reverse complement strand
GTCCACAATTTTTTGTAGATTATGAATTTCAAGCATAGACGGCCGTCCACATGCCAGAGGATAATTTTATTATAGCCCGCCCAACAATAGGTTTACATGAAATATTTTGATTTACAAGGAATCGATGGTTTCCACCCCTTCGTGATTTTTCACGTTACAATTATCACTATCTTAAAATTAAAGGTGTTCAAGGATGTCCAAGAAACGCACGCAAATATTATTAACCAACGACGATGGTATCCATTCTCCGGGATTATGGGCAGCCGCCGAGGCGCTTGCAGAGTTAGGCTACGTGACCGTAGTAGCCCCCCGCGAACAATATTCCGGAGCAGGCCGCAGCTATCCGCTGGCCGCAGACGGCTCGATTGAATCGCTCACACTGCAAATTAAAGGCCAGTCCTGGCCAGTATTTGCCGTGAATGGGTCGCCAGCCCAAACCGTGATGCACGCCCTGCTTGAAATTCTGCCAGAGAAACCTGACCTGGTGGTCTCCGGGATCAATTATGGCGAAAACGTTGGCAGCGGCATCACCGTCTCCGGAACCATTGGCGCGGCATTAGAAGCGGCGGCCTTCGGTATTCCGGCACTGGCATCATCGCTACAATTACTTGACGATGGGTATCTCAACAATTCACATGAAGTGGATTTCAACACAGCTGCCTATTTTACCGGCCAATTTGCGCGCATGATGTTGGAGAAACAGCTACCAGAGGATGTGCAAATATT
The DNA here is from genome assembly GCA_029265085.1 of Chloroflexota bacterium. The sequence continues at coordinate 10,787 of JAJUJY010000136.1, read as the reverse complement.
CAAGCTGGAAGTACCCGCCTCCGCCACCCCGCAAACCGAATGGCGCATGACCCGCCTGGGGATGCACCGGTATTATGTGCCCCGCTCCACTCGCCAAAGCAGCCTGGCCGCACCCGGAAAAATTAGTTACACAATTGGGGTCACTCCGCAAGATGTCAGCGCCGATTCGGATATTTACGCTCTGGCCTTTGACCAAAAAGTTGCTGTTACCCCGCTCAGCCTGGATTTAACCTCTCGGGTTGACCTCAACGAACTGGAAGCCTTGCTGCGCAATCACCACAGCTAACCGAAAACCCAACAGGATATAAACAAACCACCCGCTGTTTCCAACGGGTGGTTTTTATGTGTTACTCGAGTGTCTTGAGCGGACGGTCCGGCAAATTTACCAGATACACCATATCCGCATCATATTCCTGGATTCGTGCCGTGCGTTTGAGCCACTCCAACTCATCTTCTTGAATGGTATGGCTGCCCGCCTGTTCAACATTCTCCAGAAATTCCCCGGTCAGTAAATCTTGAAAGAGGCCGTTCCCCCAATCCATTAATACCGCGCCGTCTTTCATCACCATCACCCAATGCCGGTTAATGGCTACGCCAGCGGGCATAAGTACCTCTTTTCTTGAAAATCAGGCTTCTGCTTTAATGAATTTTGCGAAATTGGTCACGCGCAATTTTTCCACCAGTTCAGACTGTGTATCGCACCACAGCGGGCGAATCGGGCAATCCTCACCGAAGGGGCAGCCAGCCGGAGACTGGGTGCATTCATTTAAGGCAATCGGCCCATCAATGGCTTCAACAACTTCCAGGACAGAAATATCCTCAGGTGGGCGGGCTAACGATACACCACCCCGCGCTCCGCGTGAAGTGTGAATCAATCCAGCAATAGATAATTGGGAAATAATTTTCGCCAAAAAAGACGGTGGAATGTGTTGTTCCTCGGCAATTTGGCTTGTAGCTGCGCGCTGGCTCGGATCTAATTGAGCTAAATAATACATGGCTCGCAGCGCATAGTCTGCTTGTCGGGTAATTTGCATGGCGGCATCCTCTAATTGGAAATGTGGGTAGAAATACTCCTGATTATAAATTAGTTTATTCCACTCCTCTTTATCCGACAAGTGACTAATATCATCGCGTATCAATGACACTTGACTAGCGAGATCAAATTTTCTACTCCCGCTTTCCGCAGAAAATCAGGTAAGATTAAGGCGGCATCCATGCCGCCCATCTTATTCACAGGTGAAGTAGAATGTCTGCTTTTCGTTTTTATTACCCCATTCAGGTACGGTACGGTGACCTGGATCCGCAGTGGCACGTTAACAATGCACGTTTCTTAACTTTTCTGGAACAAACCCGCTTTGCCTACCTGCTTGAATTAGGCTTGTTTGACGGAAAATCATTTTTGGATCTCGGCCTGATTGTGGCGGATATTCATATTGCCTACCTTGCGCCGATTATGCTGGAAGAAAAAATCCGGGTCGGTTTGCGGGTTGCGCGCATTGGCAACAAAAGCCTGACACTGGAATATTTAATGGAAAATGAAACCACCGGAGAAGCCAAAGCCCGCGCAGAAATTATTATGGTCTCCTACGATTACCACACGCGCCAAAGCGTTCCGGTCCGCACGGAATGGCGTGAAAAAATCACCGCTTTTGAAGGTCTGGACACAACCAGCAGCAAGCCAGCCTGAATCCAACCACAAAATCACAACCAGAGGTTCTGAAATGTCACTTCCAAGCATTGATACGCCCTATATGCTTAATTTTTTGAGCGATCTGCTCAACACAGCCAGCCCAACCGGCTTTACCGATACCGCCATTGAATTTATCGAAAAGACCCTGGCGGCATTTCCAGAAGTCAGCATGAGCCGCACGCGCAAAGGCGCACTCCTGGTAACCCTGCCCGGCGAACAGGATGACCAGCCGCGTGCGCTCACAGCGCACACCGACACACTCGGTGCAATGGTCAAAGAAATCAAAGGCAATGGCCGCTTAAAAATGACCAAACTGGGCGGCTTTGCCTGGAACACGGTGGAAGGCGAAGGCTGCACCGTTTTTACCCTGGATGGAAAAAAGATTCGCGGTTCCATTTTACTTTCCAAAGCCTCCGCGCATGTATACGGCGCGCAAGTCTCGGACGCCAAGCGCGATGATGACATCATGGAAATTCGTCTGGATGAGCGGGTCAGCAATCCGGACGAGGTTCGCGCACTCGGTATCCAGGTGGGCGACTACGTTGCTTTCGATCCGCGGGTGGAAATAACCAACGGTTTTGTGCGCTCGCGCCACCTGGATGATAAAGCCTGCGTGGCCAACCTGGTTGCAGTAGTCAAAGCCCTGCATGACGCGGGATTAAAACCAAAACAGCGCACCTATCTATTGATTTCCAATTACGAAGAAGTAGGGCACGGCGCCGCAGTGGGCTTCCCCGAAGACACCACCGAACTGGTTGCCGTGGATATGGCCGCGGTTGGTGATGGACAGACCTCGGACGAATTTCACAGCACATTGTGCGTCAAAGATTCTGGCGGACCGTATCATCACGGCTTAAGCCGCCGGCTGCGCCAACTGGCCAACCAATACGAAATTCCATACAAAGTGGATATTTACCCCTACTACGGCTCTGACGGTGAAGCCTTCTGGCGGGCTGGCGGGAATGTTGCCCTGGCATTGATTGGTCCAGGGGTAGATGCCTCGCATAATTACGAACGCACCCATACAGACGCCCTGGTTGCCACCACACAGTGGGTGCTGGCATACTTACGAAACTAGTCACAACCAGCAGGTTTTCTCAATCACCCGGCCGCGCAAGGTCGGGTGATTTTCAATTTGCCGAAAATTACTTCTTCCATTATGATAATTTCAACAGTATTAACACACCATGCTTCCCCTCCCTGCCAAATCCGTCCTGATCAAACCAATGTCTCAATCTCCCGCTTCCTCCTCTTTTAAAGAACGCGTGATGCAGTTCCTTCGCCTGTGCGGCGGCGCGTATTTTCAGAACCAATCCAATTGGGTCACACCCTGGCTGGAGCGGATCGGGCTGGCCGGAGTGTACATCCTTGGGCTGTACCTGTGGGGCGACAGTCTTAACTGGGGCCAAATCCAGCCCAACCGCATGGATTGGTCCGATATCACCTGGCCAAGGCTGCACTTGCTGCAAGACGCGGTCACGCGCTGGATATTTCCGCTGCACACGGCTCAAAATGCAGGATTAAAAGGGGTAACAGACCGCTTTTTAGCTATTCCGGATAGTATTCTCTCACCGCAAATTCTTTTGCTCCGCTTTGTGGATATCGGGGTATTTGTCCTGTTAAACACCCTGCTGTTATATTCCATTGGAGCTTTGGGATTGTTTAAACTTAAAAAAGAAGCCCGTCTTTCTCTCGGCGTTTTTATCCCCTTATTTCTCCTGTTCAACTTCAACGGCCACATCACCGCGCATATCGCAATTGGGCATGCCAATTGGGCAGGATATTTTTTGCTGCCGTATTTTGTTTTGCTGATCTTCCGGCTGTTAACCAGCCAGCCAGCCGGTTGGCGTTGGGTCAGCCAGGCCGCCATTTTGCTCTTCGTAATCTTTCTGCAGGGTGCATTTCACCAATTCGTCTGGTGCATCCTGTTTTTAGCCTGTTTGCCGCTATTCCAGAAAAACACCTTGCGCCCGGTACTGCTGGCACTCGCTGCGGCCCTCTTGCTCAGCGCACCGCGCATCTTACCAACCGCGCTGGTCAGCGGACAGCTGCGCGTGGAATTTATGACCGGGTTTACCACCACCAGCCATCTCCTGAGCGGGTTAGTCACCATTACACCCCCTGCCGACCAACCCTTTGGGGCCAGCACCTACGATCCCCTGGTTTGGGAATTTGACCATTATATCGGTTGGGTTGGCTTGCTGGGGCTGCTATTTTTTGGCACAGCGGCCTGGGTCAAAAATCAAAAAGAGCTGCCCCCCTTACAGGCTGTGTTTGGCCCGGTTCTGGTGCTGGCGGTATTGAGCATGGGGCAAATCTACCGCACCGTTTTTCAGCTCGGCATTCCGCTCTTTTCCGGCGAGCGAATGACATCACGATTCATGATCCTGCCGATTGTTTTCTTATCCGCGCTTGCTGCGGTAGCCCTGCAAAAACGATTAGAGAAACAACCAGGTTTCTGGGGCAATCTCTTACTGGGTTGCGCCACCCTGGTATTGTTTTCCGACCTGGAAGCGCACCGCCAGGTTTGGAACGTGAGGCAAATTGCCGCTGTGTTTATCCCGGAAAATGATCCGCTTGCCCTGACCGTGCTCAACCGCCCGGACCCGCTCTATCTCGGCGCAGTCCTGGCCGGAACCGTCATCATGCTGGTGACATGGATATTTTTAGCGGTCAAAGCCCGCAGAGAAGACAGACATCACGACAAATGATCCTCCGGATCAGAAAGACAAGCGCCATGACCAACCAGGAATTAATTGAACAAGCCCGCCGCGTGCTAAACCCCAGGGAGATTTACATGGCCAAAGCCGGAGATGTGGCCTGCGCATTACGCACTGCGAACGGCCACATTTACCTGGGCGTTTGCCTGGATGTTGGCAGCGGCATTGGATTTTGTGCTGAACACAGCGCCATTGCAGCCATGATCACAGCCGGAGAAACCCGCATTGCGACAATCGTTGCTGTATGGGGTGAAAACACCATTCTTCCACCTTGCGGGCGCTGCAGAGAATTGATGTACGAAATCGATGAAGCAAATTTTGAAACGACCGAGGTTATCCTCGGCGAACAAACCGTGGTGAAACTAAAAGATCTGCTGCCCCACCCCTACAACGAAGTCTGGAGTACTCCTTCCCCTTAAGAAGCATTATACAATCCCCCAAACGGATGACTGCAAAAGCTGGCAAAGTCTGATAAAATAAAATTTGACTATACATATCTAATCTTTGGGAAGAAAGACGACCAACTTTCTAACTCCCAGGTTGTAATTTTTAGATCCATGATTGAGAAGCGATTTTCAAAAATGGGTGTTTAGCAGGTAGAGGAGGATTTTGCCTTGTCCGGTATGGAACGATTTACCCAGAGAGCTCGCCGGGTGCTAAGTTTAGCGCATCAAGAAGCAGAACGAATGCGCCAAAACACCATCAGCACCGAACACTTGCTCTTGGGCTTGATCCAGGAGGAAGGCGGAATAGCAGGTCGGGTCCTTCGCGACTTAGGACTGGAACCCGAACGTGTTCAAGAAATGGTCGAACGTTTGAGTGGTTTTGGACAATTTCGCGGTGGGAAGATCGACCTTTCGCCCGGCGTACAAGAAGTATTGGAATTTGCCATTGACGAAGCCCGCCGCATGGGGCACCATTACATCGGCACAGAGCATCTTCTGCTGGGATTGGTGCGTTCTACGGAAGGGAAGGCAATGGACGTGCTGCGCAAGTTGGGCATTACCCCGGAACAAATCCGGCGGCAAACCCGCCGCGTGCTGCAAGAAAGCAGCAGCAGCGCCCCACAGGGAACGCCAAATAAAGCGCCCGCTGCACAGCAAAAACAAGAACAACCCAAAAGCAGCCAAAAAACTGCCCTGGTTGACCAGTTAGCCACAGACTTAACTTCGCTCGCCGAAGAAGGCAAACTGGACCCGGTGATTGGCCGCCAGATGGAAATTGAGCGTGTTATTCAAGTATTGGCTCGCCGCACAAAAAACAACCCGGCGCTGATTGGCGAACCGGGTGTAGGCAAGACCGCCATTGTAGAAGGCCTGGCACAGCGCATCATCGAAGGCGATGTACCAGCCCCCCTGCTTGGTAAGCGCGTCCTGCAATTGGATGTCGGATCATTGGTGGCCGGTACCATGTACCGCGGCCAGTTTGAAGAGCGGCTCAAGCGCGTCATTGACGAGTTGAAAGCCTCCGGCGCCATCCTATTTATTGACGAAGTGCATATGCTGGTTGGTGCTGGTTCGGCCGGCTCTTCTGTGGATGCAGCCAACATCCTTAAGCCCGCGCTCTCGCGCGGCGAGCTGCAGGTCATTGGCGCAACCACCCTGGAAGAGTACCGCAAGAACATCGAAAAGGACGCAGCGTTGGAACGCCGCTTCCAGCCGATCCAGGTGGATGAACCCAACCTGGAGGAAACCATTCAGATCTTGCACGGCATCCGCAGCGCTTATGAAGAGCATCACCGCCTGGTGATCTCGGACGAAGCCATTGAAGCCGCCGCCAAGCTCTCCTCCCGCTACGTGACCGAGCGGTTCTTGCCCGATAAGGCGATTGACCTGATCGACGAATCCTCTTCACGTGTGCGTATGTACAAAAGTGACGCAGCCAAGAAGGTCAAAGAATTGACCAACAAACTGCGCGAAATCCGCCAAAATCACAACCTTGCGCTGGAGGATGGGCGTTTTGATGATGCCCAGGAACTCTTAGAAAAAGAATCGCGCATGGAAGCGGAACTGGAAGCCCTGCGCACTGGTTGGGACCGCGCCAACAGCCCGGTCGTCACTGCCGAAGATATCGCCGAGGTGGTATCCATGTGGACGGGTGTACCGGTGATGCAAATGGCCGAAGCCGAATCGGAACGGCTGCTGCACATGGAAGATGAACTGCGCAAAGCAATCATCGGCCAGGAAGAAGCCGTGATAGCCATTGCCAAGGCGGTCCGCCGTGCCCGCTCCGGTCTAAAAGACCCGCGCCGCCCGATTGGCTCGTTTGTATTCCTCGGCCCAACCGGTGTTGGAAAAACCGAACTAACCAAAGCATTGGCACGCTTCCTCTTTGGCAGCGAAGATGCACTGGTGCAGCTGGATATGTCCGAGTTCATGGAACGCCACACCGTCAGCCGGCTGGTTGGTGCACCTCCAGGCTACATCGGCTACGAAGAAGCCGGGCAGCTCACCGAGGCCATCCGCCGCCGCCCGTACTCCATTGTGGTCTTTGACGAGATCGAAAAAGCCCACCCTGAGGCACACAACATGCTGCTTCAGATCATGGAAGAAGGCCATCTATCGGATGCGCGCGGTCATAAAGTGGACTTCCGCAACACGATCATTGTGATGACCTCCAACATCGGTGCGGATATGATTAAGCGGCAGAGTGGTTTTGGCTTCCAGCTCAAACGCGACCAGGCTCTGGAAGAAGCCGAAGCCTACGATGAAATGCGCAAGAAGCTGATGGATTCGCTCAAACGCGTCTTCCGCCCCGAGTTTATCAACCGGCTCGATTCGGTGGTGGTCTTCCGCTCCTTGAGCAAGGACGACCTGCACAAGATCGTCAGCATTGAAATCAACAAGGTTGCGCACCGTCTGAAAGAGAACCTGATCGAATTGACCGCTACCGGCGAAGCCGTCCACCAACTGGCTGAAGAAGGGTACGATCCGGATATGGGTGCCCGGCCGCTGCGCCGCGTCATCCAAAACAAGATCGAAGACCGCATTTCTGATGCGATTCTGGCCGGACAGTTTGCCGAAGGCGACACCATTGTCGTGGATGTCAACGAGGAAAACGAGTTGATTCTCCGCAAAGAAGAAAAAGTTGCAGCCGAACCGGAAGAAACTTTGCAAGTCGGCGCTTAAGCTCCCGCTGCACAACTGAAAAACTGGTGGTTTTTGGCAGCCCCGAGCAGCCAAAAACCACCTTATAATTTATAGGATATGCCAAAAATTCAAACCCGATTTGTCTGTCAGGAATGCGGCCGGACATCCCCCCGGATGCTTGGGCGCTGCCCGCAATGCGGAAATTACGGCACGATGGTGGAAGAAATCATCGCACCGGCATCTACGCCTGAACCTACAGGACGGCCAGGCCTGAGCAGCCGTTCCAGACCGCAGCGGCTCAATGAAATTTCCGGCGATGCCGAGGAACGGCTGTATTTACCGATCAGCGAATTTGCAAGGGTGCTGGGCGGCGGCGTAGTTCCCGGATCCATTGTGCTGGTCGGCGGCGATCCGGGTATTGGCAAATCTACCCTGCTGCTGCAAATGACCATCGAAATGGCCGCCCAGTTAAACCGCAACGGCGGTTCTGCCGCCAACGTGCTGTATGTCTCCGGCGAGGAATCGGAGCGGCAGATTAAAATGCGCGCACTGCGCCTGCTGCGCACTGGCGGTGAAGAACGCGATCTACCCGTGCCGGATAATTTACTGTTGGTCACCGAGACCAACATGGAAACAATCTTTGAGCATATCGAGGCCGTCAAACCCGGCCTGTTGATTATCGACTCCATTCAAACCGTGTACCTGCCCAACCTGCAATCCAGCGCCGGTTCGGTGACCCAGGTACGAGAATGTTCCTCGCGGCTGCGCGAACTGGCCAAATCCTCCGGCATGGCCGTGTTTGTGATCGGCCACGTCACCAAAGAAGGTGTCATCGCCGGGCCGCGCGTTCTGGAACACATCGTGGATACGGTGCTCTATCTCGAAGGCGACCGCTTTCAGTCTTTTCGGCTGCTGCGCTCGGTCAAAAACCGTTTTGGAGCCACTTCGGAAGTAGGCGTTTTCGAAATGCGCGAACGCGGCATGGTCGAGGTACCCAATCCCTCCGAAGTCTTTTTGGCTGAACGGATGATTAATGCCCCGGGATCCGCCATTGCTGTGACAATGGAAGGTACCCGCCCGCTGCTGGTGGAACTGCAAGGACTCACCAGCGCCTCCAACCTGGGCAATCCGCGCCGCACCCCCAACGGAGTGGACATCAACCGCCTGCTGCTGATTGTGGCGGTGCTCAGCCGCCGTCTGGGACTGCGCCTGGCAGAACAAGATGTCTTTGTCAATGTGGTGGGTGGGCTGCGTATTAACGAACCAGCCGCAGACCTGGCTATTGCCGCCGCAATTGCCTCCTCCATGCGTGATTTACCCGTCCGCGCCGATACCGTGCTGATTGGTGAAGTCGGTCTCTCCGGCGAACTGCGCTTTGTCGGACAGATGAACGCGCGCCTGCGCGAAGCCGCCAAATTGGGCTTTAAAACCGCCATCGTCCCGCGCTGGAGCCGCCGCAGCGAACCCTTCCCGGAAGGGATCGAAATCTTATCGGCGCGCTCGCTGCGCGAAGCGCTTGCTTTTGCCATTCTGGATCCTGGTAAACCCCAGGCATCACATTAAAAATCATGCTATTAAAACGAATCCAACTTTCTCTTATTCATGTTGCCGTAGCCATGACCCTGGTGCCAATCAACAGCACCTTAAACCGGGTCATGATTAAGGAATTGGACCTTTCGGCCACATTAGTCGCCATCCTGGCATCGCTGCCGTATATCTTCTCACCCACCCAGGTGCTGATTGGTTCGTATTCAGACCGCCACCCCTTGTTTGGCTGGCGGCGCTCGCCGTATATTGCTTTGGGGCTGCTCTTGTGTGTAACAGGCGTGATCCTGGCGCCGCAGGCCGTGTACCTGATGCCTCAAAATTACGCTCTGGGACTGCTGTTCAGCCTGCTCACCTTTGGCGCCTGGGGCATGGGATTTAACGTTGCCAGCGTTGCCTACCTTTCTCTGGCTTCCGAACTTTCCGGTGAAAAAGGCCGCTCGCGGACAATCTCTGTCATGTGGTTCGTGATGATCACGGGCATCATTCTCACCGCGGCCACTCTCAGCCGCCTGCTGCAGGAATATTCTCCGGCACAGTTAGAACGCGCATTTATCGTCGTGGCAATGACCGCCCTGGTGTTGGGTTTCTTGGGTCTGCTGCGCCTGGAGCCGCGCCAAACCGCTCCCGTCCAAAACGAAACACCGGCGCCTGAACGGCGATCCTGGCAAACACTGATCCAATCTGTATTAGCCAACCCCACTGCCCGCCATTTCTTCTTTTACTTAATTGTGCTGCTGGCCGCCATTTTGGGCCAGGATGTTTTATTGGAACCCTATGCAGCGGAGGCATTTCATTTGCCTGTCACCGCGACCACCCGCATCACCTCAATTTGGGGCGGGTTTGTGCTGCTAACCCTCTTAATCGCCGGTCCGCTGGAAATGCGCCTGACCAAAAAGCGCGTTGCCCAGATGGGAGCTGTCCTGGCAGTAATCGGCTTTGTGTTGATTGCGGTAAGCGGTCCACTGGCACAAAAATCCCTCTTTTATACCGGTGTAGTGTTCCTCGGCTTAGGCACTGGCTTATCGACTGTTTCGAATCTATCCTTGATGCTGGATATGACGGCAGCCCAGGTTGGCCTGTTTATTGGCGCCTGGGGTGTGGCAGATGCAATGGCTCGCCTGGTTGGAACCATTCTGAGCGGTGTAGTCCGTGACATAGTAGCACAATTAGCCCAAAACAATATCACCGGGTACATGACGGTCTTTAGCATTCAGGCTGGTTTATTAATTTTGTCTCTGGTGATGCTGCGCAAGATCGATGTGCAGCGTTTCCGCAAGCAAACCAGGTCCATTTCGCTGCAAGAACGAGCGGCAATGCTTAACGACGCCAACGGCGGATGAGCGGGCTCTAAAAATTAAAACGGGTATCTGAATTAAACTATCCTGGAAAGGACTTTGAATGGAAACAAAACAATCGCTACTCCTCTCACCGCTCTCTCGCGTGCGCCGCAACCATGCACTGGAACATGCCACCCTACAAATTTTAGCCAAAACGCACGGACATCTTCGCCTGGCCGGTTATTCCACACCATTGGGTTTTTGGGTCATCGGCAATATTGACCTGGATGACCTGCAAGCAGCGCTCAACCAGGCGGTTGCGCGTCTGAATCAGGGCGAGCGGCAGCTGGCAGTTCACCCTAATTGCGGAACCAACTTTGCCGTTTCCGGGCTGTTTGCTGGTACAGCCGCCTGGCTGGCTATGCTCGGCAGCGGAAGCAGCCTGCGCAGCAAGCTGGAACGG
>JAJUJY010000173.1 GCA_029265085.1 Chloroflexota bacterium | reverse complement strand
GGCTGCATTGGGGGAAAATACGGCCAGGTTAAGCGGCATTCTTATCAAAATGACAACGTACCCATTTTCAGCAATCGCACGAGCCATTGGTGCATAAGAACGATAATCCACTCTACCACCCGGATAGATAATCAACCCCGTTGAGGTTGGATTGATGGGCTGGTATGTTATCCAGTTTGCCGATTCGTATTGAACAAGATCATTACTATTGAGTACATTTTGTGCTTCGATCATTGGGCCAAGGGGTGTTTCCGCCCAAACCACAAAGCCAACCAAAGCCAACAGAATTATTGCCAGGATCATTGTAAAGGCGCGCTTAATGGTCATTTTTCCTCGAAAAAGCAGTAGAAATTCGAACTAAACTCATTCTATTCGATGAGCAGCCTGCTATCAATAGGGCACTTATACAAACTATATACAATTGTTACGAATATATATTCAGTAAATCTCGGGCCTGCTGCCAAACCTGGTCAAACATTGGTTGAGTTAATCGTCCAGTCTGTGTGTTTTGCCGGCTCGGATGATACGAAGTAATTACCCAAGGGTTTCCATTCTGAGATGGAAAATATTGATTATGGCCAAAAGTGATTGCAGATAGATCGAAACCAAGCTGGTGATAGGCAGCAATAGTCCAATCGAGGGCAATTCTACCCAATGCCACAATCCCCTGGAGGTTTTTAAGAAGCTTGATTTCTGTTATCAAATAAGGCTGGCAATTCAACAATTCTTCTTTGGTCGGCTTGTTATCGGGAGGAGCACAGCGGGCAGCGGCGGTGATATACGCATCTTTCAAGGTTAAGCCATCATCCACCGTACTTGCCGAGGGTTGGTTCGCAAAACCCGCCCGATTTAACGCAGGATAAAGAAAATCCCCCGAAGCATCTCCTGTAAACATTCTTCCTGTCCGATTTGACCCGTGCGCTCCTGGTGCCAATCCAACGATTAACAAACGAGCTTCTGGATCACCAAACCCTGGTACAGGTTTTCCCCAATATGTCCAATCCCGGTAAGCCTTGCGTTTCGATACCGCCACCTCTTCCCTCCAGGAAACCAAACGTGGGCATCTGCGGCACTGGATCACTGCATTGATATGTTCGTTCCATTTCTCTAGACAATCTGGGTTCATTGTGAAATCCTGCCCTCAATATTGTAGTTTGCAAACAAAACCTGTTACCGGTCAGCCAAAGACTTACCAAAATTAATTATAGACGATCTATCAGGATTAAAAAAACAGCCGCCCGACAAAAAACGCCGGGGGCTATTCCGCTTCTACGTAAATTAAATTATTCTTCAGTAATTTCGACAGTTAACAATTTAACTGAAGGACTATTAATTTTCATTGGATCACGTGCTGGGATTGACATTAATACATCCAAACCTGTAGTCACTTCGCCAAACACTGCATGTTTGCCATCTAACCAGGGTGTAGGAACATGCGTGATAAAGAATTGTGAGCCATTGGTATTCGGTCCGGCATTCGCCATAGAAAGGATACCCGGCTTGTCATGTTTTAATGAACGGTCAAACTCATCAGCAAAGCGATACCCCGGTCCGCCCCGGCCAGTTCCGGTCGGATCACCGCCTTGAGCCATAAAATCATCGATAACACGATGAAAAATTGTTTCATCAAAAAAACCTTCCCGTGCCAGGAAGACAAAATTATTAACCGTATGAGGTACTTTATCCGCAAATAAGCGAATGACAATATCGCCTTTTTCGGTTTTAAACGTTGCAACATATTTCTTTTTGGTGTCAATCACCATATCGGGAGCCTTAGCCCACTGTTTCATTGTGTTTGCCATTAGATTTCCTTTCTGGTAATTCAATCGTTAATGAACCGATTTGATGGTTTAAGTGTACCTTAAAAAGCGTTTACCGCCCAATTTAAAAACATAAACCTAAGGATTTCACAATATCAGCATTGCGTCCCCAAACGAGAAGAAGCGATATTGTTCATTGATGGCCTGTTGGTATGCATCCAATATTCGTTCCCGGCTCGCAAACGCACTGACCAACATTAACAAGGTGGATTTTGGCAGATGAAAATTTGTCACCATCGCATCCACCACGTTGAAAGTATAGCCTGGTAAGATAAACAAATCCGTAGGACCAGCAAATGAGCCTACCGCATTTCCATCAACAGCGAACCGGGCTGCAGTCTCCAGTGTGCGAACGCTGGTAGTTCCAACGGCGATGATTTTGCCGCCGTTTTTTCTGGTCCGGTTGATTTGTGCTGCTGCTTCTGCGGATAACTCACACCATTCTGTATGAATTTTATGATCCTCGGGAGAATCTTCATTAACCGGGGCGAATGTATCCAGACCAACATGCAAAGTCAAGCGGGCAAAATCAATCCCTTTTCCGCGCAGTTGATCCATTAAAGGTTCCGTAAAATGTAATCCAGCAGTGGGTGCAGCTGCCGACCCTGGTTCTTGTGCGAATACCGTTTGATACCGTTCCGGGTCAGACAATCGTTCATGAATATAAGGAGGAAGTGGCATCTCGCCAATCTTGGGTAGATATGGCTCGATTGGTTCACTGAATCGAATTAGCCGCCTTGGGCCATCCAGGACCTCGATTACCTCCCCCACAGGTCCGTTTTCCAACACAACCCGGCTGCCTGCACTCATTTTTTTGCCGCCGACCAGCGTTTCCCAGCTGTCCAATGCTACCCGTTTCAACAGCAGCAATTCCACTTTGCCGCCAGTTACTTTTTTTGCATAAACACGGGCGGGAATCACCCGGGTTTGGTTAATCACGAATAAATCTCCAGGATTCACAAACCGGCCAATATCCCAAAAATATGTGTGCTCCAGCGCGGATTTTTGCCGGTCTAATATCAACAATCGGGAATTATGCCGCGGCTCAATCGGTGTTTGCGCAATCCGCTCTAATGGAAGATCATAGTGAAAATCATTGGTTCTCATTTGCTTTTACTGGTACCCTAACAATAAAAAAATACGCCGGGTTATATTAACCTTGGCTGCTGCCCATCCGTAGGAGAAGGCAAATTCAGGTGATCATACGCCAGTTTTGTTGTCACACGCCCTTGTGGAGTTCGATCAATAAACCCCAATTGAAGCAGATAAGGCTCGACCACATCCATAATGGTATCCGGCTCTTCTCCGATGGAAGCTGCTATCGTATTTAGCCCCACCGGTCCGCCGTTATATTTTTCAATGATGGTCGCTAGTACTCTCCGGTCCACCTCATCCAATCCCATCGGGTCAACATTCAATAAATTCAAGGCCTCCCTGGCAACATCAACCGTAATCGTTCCGTCTGCCCGCACCTGGGCAAAATCACGTACCCGCCGCAATAACCGCAGCGCTACACGCGGTGTGCCGCGCGCACGCCGGGCAACTTCTTCCACACCTTTTTCGTCTGCCTGTACACCTAACATATTTGAAGCATTCCGAACGATTGTACACATCGCAGGCAGTTCGTAATAATTTAGCCGGTACACTGCCCCAAACCTTGCCCGCAGCGGTGCGCTTACCAGAGCCAATCGCGTGGTTGCGCCAATAACGGTAAACCGAGGCAGTTTCAACCGGATCGACCGGGCAGAAGGACCTTTTCCGATCACAATATCCAAGGCAAAATCTTCCATAGCCGGATATAACACTTCTTCGACGGCTCGCCCTAAACGATGAATTTCATCAATAAACAAAATATCACCGGCATGCAGGTTCGTTAATATTGCCGCTAAATCTCCGGCTCTTTCTACCGCCGGACCAGCTGTAATTTTTATATTTACCCCCATTTCATTCGCCAGGACATGGGAAAGCGTAGTTTTTCCCAAACCAGGAGGGCCGTAAAACAAAACATGGTCCAGAGGCTCATTTCGTTTCCGGGCAGCAGATATCAGGATCGATAAATTTTCTCGCACCTGATCCTGCCCGATGATATCAGCAAGCCGGCGAGGGCGTAACGCCTGGTCTAGCCGGTCATCTGGCTTTGCATCGGGATTGATTAGTCGGTTTGGAGTTTCGCTCATGGCGTAGATTATACCCTCATTCGATTATAGATATTCGTTTATAATTGGTTGAATCTAGAAGTAAGGAGCCAGCATGTCCCCCGTTTATGTTTCAAATCACCCATTGGTAGCCCATAAGCTGGGTAAAATGCGGTCTGTCAACACAGAACCCAAAAAATTTCGCGAACTTGTCCGTGAAATTGCTGGTTTGTTGGCGTATGAAGCCACCGCAGATCTCGATGTCCGCCCGATCGATGTGCAAACCCCTATGGGAATTGCAAAATGCGCAGAACTGGTTGAAAAAATTGGCCTGGTCCCCATTTTACGCGCCGGTTTGGGTATGGTTGAAGGTATTTGGGAATTAATGCCCTCAGCAGAAGTGTGGCACATTGGTTTGTATCGGGACGAAAAAACCCTCAAGCCTGTACAATACTATAATAAATTACCTATTGAGCCACGGGTTTCTGTTTGTATGATTTTAGATCCAATGCTGGCTACGGGCGGCTCAGCCATTGCGACTGTAGATATATTAAAAAATTGGGGTGTTAAGAAAATTAAATTTATCGGTTTGATCGGTTCGCCGGAAGGCATTGCATTGATGCAAAACCATCACCCCGATGTGCCGATTCATCTGGCAGCTGTCGACGAGCGACTGAATGATATTGGGTATATCGTTCCCGGCCTGGGGGATGCGGGTGACCGCCAATTTGGTACAGGATGAGAATTTTCGAGAGGTGGAATTTGAATAATCCACCTCTCGTTTTTAACTATTCTCGAATATCCCTTGAACCGGAATAACCAAAATCACCTTGGTAAATTTTCCTGGTTCGGCGAATATCGTTAAACAACCGCCAAAAAGCCGGGCACGCTCTTGCATTCCAGCCAGACCAAGGTGGCCTTGTTGAATCAAATCTTGATTCACAAGGGAATCAAATCCAGGCCCATTGTCCTGGATAATTGCCTGCAATTCATCAGACAGGTAATTTATTTGAATATTTACCTGCGTTGCTGACCGTGCATGTTTACGGATGTTATTGAGTGATTCTTGGATAACCCGGAAAGTAGCCAATTCAATTTCTGCTGGCAATCTTTTTTCACGACCGGATATGACCAAATTGACTTGCATATGGGGAATATCATTCTCAAGCGATTTCCCAAGCGCGCGAACCGCTGCAATCAAACCCAGGTCTTCCAATATTAATGGCCGCAAATTATTACTCATTCGCCGGACTTCATCAATCGTCCTGGCTGTCAGCGCTTGCAGCTCATCCAATCGCTGCCGGGCAGAATTTGGATCTTTAACCAATGTCGTCCGGCACAGTTCTAATCGTTGAGATAATCCTACCAAATCTTGAACTGTCTCATCATGCAAATCTCTTGATATTCGCTGCCTTTCCTGCTCTTGGCTTCGAAGAATTTGACGAGCGTAGCGCTGCAATTGAATTTGCTGATCTTTTAAGGAACGAACCACCTGGTTAAAAGAGTTAATCAACAACCGAATTTCTGAAGACCCTTCTAACTTTAATGGAACAAAATCATTCTCATATGATATTTCCTGGGCTTTATTCATTAAGTTGACCAGAGGTGCAACCGACCGGTTCAAATTAATGACTAAGATTGCTCCTGAAGCAATCATTCCCAGCAAGAGAAAGCCAATTACAGCCCATAAGTATGGAATTGCCGGGGCCAATAAAGGTTCCCAGGGCTCCTCAATCACAATTCCCCACCCAGAAGCATGTAATGGTGCGAAAGAGATTACCTGATTGCTGCTTGTGGCTGCATCGGAATACAACACACTTTTGGCCGAGGATTGATTGACCAGGTTGGTAATTTTGGGATTATTGTGCAAATTCTGACCAATTTTTTGAGGATCAGAATGATACAGAATGTTTCCAGCAGTATCAATCAAATAAGCTGAGCTCTGTGGATCTTGCTGCAAAACTTCCAAATCACGCGACCAGAGATGATCTTCCAAAAAAAACACCCCGATCAATACTCCCTCAAGCTGTGCATCAGCATGGACAGGCACAGCGATGACCACAGCCTGTTGCCCTGAGGGTATTTCTGTGATCAATGTTGAAAAAACCGGCCGACCATACAAAATTACATCTTGAAAATATGGTCGGAAAGCATAATTTCTCCCCACCCTTTCCAATCCGTTTTGTGTAGAAGCCATCCCAAGGCCATTTTTACTCAACAAGGTAACCCCACCCTCAAAAGAGGTTAAATATGGCTCTAAATCGAGTAGTTTTAGCTGGATTGCTTCTCCACGCACCATCGATTTTTCTAAAACGTTTGCTGTTCCAGACAATAAATCTAAATACTTATTGATGGCTTTATCAGCACTGTTTGCTGCGATACCCACCACACTGGTATTCCGCTGCAGAAGAATACTTTTAACCACATCCTGCAAAGCCACATAGGTAGTAATCATCGCCACACTGGCAAATAATATTAAAGGAAAAATCACCAATAAAGTGAATTTCCATTGAAATTTTTTCCCAGGATTGGCTGATTCAACGACCGGTTTCATCAATATTGATCCACCCCTGGCTGATTGCCATTGTTACAGCTTCCGTTCTTCCATTAACCCCCATTTTCCCGAATATATTCCTCAAATGGACCTGCACAGTTCCCGGACTGATCGCTAGTGTTCCTGCAATTTCTTTATTGCTTTTCCCTTGAGCTACAGCCCTCAACACATCCAACTCGCGTTCTGTAAGACCTTCACACATCTCATCAGACCGATAGAGCTGTTTACGGTTCATGCGATGAACCACTTTATGTGCAATAGATGGATAAAGTGCTGTCTCGCCCTTTTTTACTGCTCGAATTGCGGATTCCAGTTCGCTGCCACTGGCAGTTTTTAATAAATAACCACTGGCTCCCGCTTCAAGAAGCGGAAAGACATAACAATCATCTTCATGGGCCGAGAGGATTAAAACCTGAACACCGGGAAAACGATTCTTAATTTCTCGGGTGGCTTCGATGCCGTTCATATTTGGCAAGCGCACATCCATAACAACCACATCTGGCATGAGCGCCTGGACCATTGAAATGGCTTCAAATCCATCGGCTGCCTCACCGACTACTTGAAAATCACGCACTTGTGCTAGTAATTGGTGGGTTCCCTCGCGCACAATTTGATGGTCATCGACCAACACAATCCGTATCTGCTTACTCATTTAATTATCCGCCAATCTGCATCATACAACGCCCACTTGGCGCATGATTTTGAGTTAATTCATGACCCATTGGTTTAAGCTGAACCGATTTTTCCAATAGGGGTAAAATTGGTTCTTCAGATCGGAGCGCTGCTAATATTGGAACCTCAATATCACTCATCAGACAAGGGCGCAGATTTCCATCAGCAGTTAACCGGAGCCGGTTACACCGTTGACAAAATTCCTGCTCACTCAGCGGGGAAATAAAACCAATTTTTCCCTTTGCTCCTTGCAAAACGAATTCTTGTGCAGGGCCATCTCCAATGGTTTTTTGGTGTGGGACGGGGTTAAGCGGAGAAAGAATTTCCAACGCATCTTGAATCGATAAAAAAGCGTCACTTGGATTGGGAAATCCTGCACCCCATGAAGCCTGATTTTGGATTGGCATGAGTTCAATGAACCGCACATGCCAATCACGAGTCAAAGTCAACGAAGCTAATGGAATAAGATCATCATCATTGACACCACGCATCATCACTGCATTGATTTTTATTGGTGATAAGCCTGCTGCTTCTGCTGCTTCTAAACCCTTCCACATTTGTTCAAAATTACCCCCACGAGTAATTTTCTCAAACTTTTTAGGATCAAGAGTATCTAAGCTGATATTAACACGTTTCAGTCCCGCTTCAGCCAGAACCTTTGCATAACGGTCTAGTAAATATCCGTTCGTCGTGATACTGATATCTTCAATGCCTGGAATTTCCGCCAATAATTTTACTAAGACATTCAAATCATTTCGCACAAGCGGCTCACCGCCAGTCAAGCGGACTTCGCGGACACCGTGCTCTGCGGCTACACGCACAACTTCAGCAATCTCTTCATATCGCAAGATCGACTGATGAGATTGTTTTGCGACCCCCTCGGGCGGCATGCAATATACACAACGGAAATTACAACGATCCGTTACAGATACACGAAGATAGGTAATTTGACGTCCCCACGGATCTATAAACATTCGTTTTTTTCCTCAATAGCTATCATTAAACGTTTGGGGAGATTGTATCGATCAGTCAAACAAAATATAAATCATTCCCCAAATATTGTACTTTCCAACTCAACTACTGTAAACTGAAATTCAACCCATCCTAAATGGTGACATTTGATCTAAATTACCCAAAAATCAATCGAAGCAGATGATAAGCCATCGCGCCAGGCAGATCTGGCGCGATGGCTTGGTTGCAGCCGGATGTCAACGGTCAGTACATGAACAACATGGGTCAGCGGAAGCCTGAATTAAAGGCAAATCGCCCAAATACTGCCCTTTTACCATGGCACGAACAGCCGG
>JAJUJY010000278.1 GCA_029265085.1 Chloroflexota bacterium | reverse complement strand
TAACGGATATGCTATTGGTGGCGGACCCGTACAGCAGATACGGATCCGGCACGCTGTAGTACTGGTTATAAAACAAGCCCAGCAAATTGTGACCGTTTACGTAATTTGGTTTTTCCCCCGGAATTTGAGCACTCCCCGAAGAAACCAGCCCAGGCAATAGCGCAAGGAGTATGAAGGCGAGGAGTATTCGCATAGTTTGTCGCATATCACTTATTATAATGAAAATATCATTAAAGGCAACCCATTTAAGGCTTAATTTTCTCATTTTTCTCAAATTCCTATACGAAGTTTACGCAATTTTTACGCCCCCTCTCGAAAGGAAGATTGTCAGGCAAAACCATGCCGGACTCATGACATTTTGCCTGAAGCCGAACCACCCATTCACGCGGTATAATGTTCACAGAAACCATTTATTCACATGGAGCGTGGTATGACGGAGCGAAAAATTCGCGTTCTGATCGCAAAGCCCGGACTGGACGGACACGACCGGGGCGCAAAAGTGGTTGCGCGTGCATTGCGCGACGCTGGTATGGAAGTCATCTACACCGGTCTGCGGCAAACCCCTGAAATGGTCGCCGAAGCTGCCCTGCAAGAAGATGTGGACGCTGTCGGCCTCTCAATTCTCTCAGGCGCACACATGGCCCTGGTTCCCCGCGTCATTGAACTGCTGCGGGCCAACGGACAGGATTCCGTGCACGTCTTTGTTGGCGGCATCATTCCAGAAGGCGATGTGCCTGCCCTGTTAGCTGCTGGTGTTCACGCTGTTTACGGCCCTGGTACCAATACCAGCCAGGTTGTGGAAGATATTCGAAAAGCTGTCCTGGCGGAAGCTTAACCGGTACGCAGCCCGATGGATCTGGTTGCCGATGTACTGGCCGGCAAGCGCCTTGCCCTGGCTCGATTAATCACGCTGGTTGAGAATGACTCGCCGGAAGGCCGGTCAGCACTCGATCAGCTTTTTGCGCATACCGGACGGGCGCACCTGATTGGCGTCACTGGCTCGCCCGGTTCTGGAAAATCTTCACTGGTTAACCAGCTGGCACGCGCCTTTCGCAGCCCGGCAGACGGCAGCTTGCCGCGCACCGTAGCCATTGTGGCAGTGGACCCTTCCAGCCCCTTCACTGGCGGCGCCGTTTTGGGTGACCGGGTCCGCATGCGCGACTTGAGCGGTGATCCGGGCGTATTCATTCGCTCGATGGCATCGCGCGGCGCATTGGGCGGCCTGGCACGCACCACCGCGGCTGTCGTCCAGGCCATCGATGCAGCCGGATTTGACATCATCCTGATTGAAACCGTTGGCGCCGGGCAGTCTGAGGTGGATATTGCCCGCCTTGCGCACACCACATTGGTGGTAGAAGCCCCCGGCATGGGGGATGACATCCAGGCCATTAAGGCCGGTATCCTGGAGATTGCCGATATTCTGGTGGTCAACAAAGCCGACCGCCCCGGCGTGGAAAATACCGAGCGCGCGCTGCGCAGTATGCTGGAATACGGCCATCCCACCCGCCACAACCACCTCAATGGGGATGACGCAAACGGCAATGCAGAAGCCGCCTTTTGGATTCCGCCAGTCTCACTGACCGTTGCCACCCAGGCCAACGGCATCCCGGAACTGGTTGAAGCCATCCAGCGCCATGTGGATTACCTGAAATCCAGCGGTGAATGGCAAGCGCGCGACCGCAGCCGCTTAAAAGCTGAATTAGACCAGCTCATCCAGGCTGCCCTGGTTACCCGCTGGCAGCAGAACCTGCCCGCCGGACGCTACCCGGATATGCTGGACCAACTTGCCGGACGGAAAATTTCTCCCTACCAGGCTGTGGCAGCCTTACTAGCGCAGAATTCCCAAAGTTAACCCACAACAAAAAAACCGTTTCGAATATAACCTCGCACTGTTCCATCAGACGGCGAGGTTTGCTTTATCTGCCTTATCGAGAAAACTCCCCATCCGATTCACCCAGAATCCTGATAAAATTATGGGATATTAAACTGGACATCCCCTCCAAAGGGTAGGAGTAGGAAAAGCATGGAACGTACAATGATCGCAAATTTGCGCCAGAACGTTGGCCAAAAGGTCAAAATTCAGGGCTATCTGCAGACCCTGCGTGACCAAAAGAAAATGCAATTTTTAATTATTCGCGACATGACTGGTCTTTGCCAGGTCGCCTTCTGGAAGCCCAACAGCGCCGAACTGGCCGAACTAATCTCTAAGCTGGGCGTTGAGAGTGTGGTCACCATCACCGGATCGGTGGTAGATAACCCGGTGGTCAAACTGGGCGGTATTGAAGTACAGTTGGAAACCCTGGTAGTGGATAGCGAAGCCGCTTCCCCCTTACCGCTGGATCCATTTGCCGATACGCTGCCCTCGCTGGATTACCGCCTGGACTGGCGCTTTATGGATATCCGCCGCCCCGATGTGACCTTGATGTTCAAGGTGCAAACCACTCTGGAAATGGCCATGCGCGAATTTTGGGTGGAACGCGGTTACGTTGAAATCCATACCCCCAAGCTGATGGGTGCCCCCTCTGAAAGCGGTGCAGAACTGTTTGAAGTGCAGTATTTTGAAACCAAAGCCTACCTGGCACAGTCACCGCAGTTCTACAAACAAATGGCGATGGCTGCCGGCCTGGATAAAGTTTTTGAAATCGGTCCCGTTTTCCGCGCGGACCCCTCTTTCACCTCCCGCCACATGACCGAATTCACCGGCATCGATATGGAAATTTCCTACATCGAGTCCTATGAAGACGTTATGTCCGTGATGGAAAACCTGCTCAATCACACTTACCAACGCGTCAAAGAAAAACACGGCGAGGAAATTAAAGAACGGCTTGGCTTTGAATTGGAAGTCCCCACCGTTCCGTTCCCGCGCATTCCCATGGCTCGCGCCGTGGAAATTCTCAAAGAGGTTGGCTATGAACTGCCCACAGACAAGAAGGGCGACATCGATCCAGGCGGCGAACGCGCCCTGGCACAGTGGGTCAAAGAGCACCACAATCACAACTTCTTCTTCCTGACTGATTGGCCTATCACGGTCCGGCCGTTCTACCACATGCGCCACGAGGACAATCCCAGCCTGACCAAGAGCTTTGACCTGATCGCTGGCGGGCAGGAAATCACTACTGGCGCACAGCGCGAACACCGCTACGACGTGCTGGCCAAACAGGCCCTGGAAAAAGGCCTGCGACTGGAACCCATCCAGTTCTACCTGGATTTCTTCCGCTACGGCTGCCCGCCCCACGGCGGCTTTGGCCTGGGGCTCTCCCGCCTGCTGATGGTCATGCTGAACCTGCCAAACATCCGCGAGGCTGTGTATCTCTTCCGCGGCCCCAACCGCTTATCCCCTTAAAAATCAATTCGTGATCAAAAAAAGACTTCCGAGATTTTTCGGAAGTCTTTTTTACACATCGCATTGCTCAAACAACAGTCCAAACGATTAACGTAATAGAAATTTATATCATTTGTACTGAATTTACCCCTAAGATAGCAAGATTGAATATAATTTAAACGGGCAAAGGTGCATGGAATG
>JAJUJY010000174.1 GCA_029265085.1 Chloroflexota bacterium | reverse complement strand
TCCGCGCTGCGCCTATACGGCTTTTTCTTTGTGCTGACTATTCCTGCATACCTGGCCGCCGGTTTCATCCAGAAACGGATCACCCTGCGCGGACTGGTTGGCCGTGCCATTGGATTTGTGGCGCTCATGCTGGTGGTCTTTTTGCTGACCAGCCCATACCTATTCCTTGGCAGTGCGCGCGAACGGGCAGTCGAGATCATGTTGGGCAAAACAACGGAGTTCAGCCAGGGGTATGAAGGCATGGCAGATCCGGAAGGTGTTTTCCAAACCGGTCTGGCCGCCTGGCTGCCCCGGCTGGCCTACCCGTATGCACCGCCTGTGTACCTGGGATTTTTACTGATATCGCTGGTGGTTGCCTGTGCCTGGGGATCGCAAAAATTTGCCAACCGCCTGATCTTGACCTGGGTGCTGCCGATCTCGGTCTATTTGATCTGGTTTGTGGTGGTCAAGTCACCCCATTACTGGCTGCCGGTGATGCTGCCGCTTTATTCAGCGGCATTGGGCTTGACCGGGCTGGTGGAAGGGGAAAGCACACCGCCTAAACTTCGCGTAGCCGTGAATGTTGGGGTGGGGTTGGTGATCGCGGCACTCGCGGTGGTATCGGTCCAATTAATTCAACAATATTTTCTGTAAATTTCACCCAAAATTTTTCTTGACAGGAAATGATCTCGCGCTAGACTCATTAATATCTATGGTTCCATTTCACTGGGAGGAAAGAATGGCTGGATTTTCACGTATGCCAAATTATGATATTCGCAACGATGGGGCGGGACCTTATGGGGTGTTTTATTGTGATGCCTGCGGGCGCGAGTTCCGCTCTCAACCGGATATTGCCAAAACGGTAACTCAGGATTTAGGCAAGAGCGCTTTGGGCGGTCTGCTGCGCAAAGTCCCGCTGGTGGGCAATACGGTTGCTGATAATGTGGTGGGTGAGGACCCGCATTACAGCTATAAAATGACTCCGGCACAGATTGATTCCGCCTGGAAACAGGTGCAGGTGCATTTCCGCGAATGCCCGACCTGCAACCGGATTGTGTGCCTGTCTGATTTTGACACGCAGAGCGGCACCTGCCAGGATGACAGCCCGCGCACAAACGAGATTGCCGAATCCCGCGGCGCGCAGGCTGGCGCAGCCATCAAGGGATTTGCCAATGCCTTTGGGTTGGGCGACCTGGTCAGCAAGGCGGCAGATGCAGCCCAACAGGCGGCCACCAACATGGCCCGCTGCCCGCAGGACGGCACAGTGGCAGCCCCAGGCACCAAGTTCTGCCCGGAATGCGGCTCGCCAATGACCCAACCCGTCACACCGCGCTGCCCAAGCTGCGGACAGGAGACGTTTGGAGCGAAATTCTGCCCGAACTGCGGTACCAAGGTGGAGCAAGGCCCAGCCAAATGCCCCAGCTGCGGTACGGAGACCAAAGGCGCCAAGTTCTGCCCGGAATGCGGAACAAAGGTGGGGTAAGAAAGCTGTCAGCGATCAGCTTTCAGCTATCAGCGATCAGCCGAAAAATCAGGTGGCAGGTTACAGGTTGCAGGAAGCAGATTCTGTCAACTGACAACATCTAACTACTCCCCACTACCCACTCACCACTTCTTCTCCGTGTCCTCTGTGTCTCTGTGGTGATAAAAAAAAACAGGCAACAGGGTTCAGGTTGCAGGCAGCAGGCTAGGAAGCCGTCAGCGATCAGCGAAAGATCGGAAATAAAAAATACCTGTGAGGATGAGAAATTCCTCACAGGTTTGCTTTTTATCCGGCCGCTGGCTGTCCGCTGACCCAGGCGGTGTAGATGAGTTTGCCGCCTTCATTTTCCAGAATGGCGGAGGCTGTGCGGTGGTCAGGGCACGTCTTTGGCCGGGACATCAAGGGTTGTTAAGAATCGCTCAATCTCAGTGATGAACGCAGCGGTTTTTGTTTCGATAATTTCTGTCAAGGCGTCCGGGGCGTTCAGGTCAAAGTCTGTGGCAAGGTCGCACTCCACAATCGAATCAATTCCGCTTGCCGGGGTGACAACCCGATGATTCGACCCCGAGCGGTCTTTAAAAAGCTCCCAAACCTGCCGTTGCACCTTCCGGTTGCGAGCTGCCAGCCAGGCTTCAAAACGGAAGACATCGTAATTGAAGACGATCGCAATTTTCAAATCACGTGCTTTTAAAGCAGGCGGAAAGATGGCAAAATAGGTCATGTCCAGGTAGCCCTGATACAGACCAGACACCGCCTGTTCCCCGGCCGTATTGGCAAAATGGGTCCGCAATCCCTGCATATAAGCGATTAATGCCTTGTATGCCTTCTGGATCGATCCCTTGCGAAGCTGCCTTTGTAATTCTTCCATATCTTCCTGTATTGAGGGCATTTTGGCTCCTTTTTTATGATTTTAGAGTATTCTCAGCCAAGGCATTGGGATGGCAGGTTGGATTGTGGCTGACTAGTGCGAGGTGATGTTCAGGACGGTCGCGATGATAAACAGTATTGCATAAACAATCCACAATGGGCGGCTCAAATACCCAACCGGCCACCAATAAAACATGACGGTTGCTAGATAAAGGAAAACATAAGGGAACATGATCCTCAATTGCAGCGGGTTTCGCCAGGGAATTTGCTGGACATAATCCACCCAAAAACCAAAGGCGGCAAACAGAACAAAGAGAAAACCTGCCAACCAGAATGACCAGCTTTTTCCACCTCGTAGAAGAATAATGCTGATCACGGCCGCCGGGATGCAAAGCGCATAAACAATCCATCCAAATTTGATGGTGTAGCTTTCGAAGAAGGGTTTCCGCAGGGCAAAGTGGATGATGAGGATGATTTGGAACAGGAACGCCCAAATAACAAACAGTTTTTCAAGGTTATCCATATTCTTTAAAATGGCCATATTCACCCCTTTCTTATGATGATGCTCTTGCTTATTCTGCCTGAAGTTCGATTGTGTCCATTTGCGAGACTGCATAGTTTATGAAGTCCAGGGTCTGTGCAAGGCGGTGGGGGTCTGCTGGCTGGCCAATTTTCACGCCAAACCGGACTCCCCCGCGCTCTTCCCAGGCGTGGTCAATTAATGGGATCCATTCCGGCTTGACCATCTGCCTGGCCCACTGCGCACCGGCTTTTTTCGATTGGATTGTTCCGGTATGGAGGGTGTGCAGCATGCGGCAGAACAGCAAGACAAAGAAAGACTGGCCAAACCGGGAGTTCCAAAAACTGAGCGGCTGGTTGATTTTCTCTTGAAACACCTGCGCTTCCTGGCGCATGCTCGCTCTGATTTCATTAAGCATTTCATGCAAGAGAACAGGCTCGACAAACGTGTTGGGTTCTGGACCAACCAGGGTTATCCCGCGTTCTCGGAGAACCCAGCGGACGTGCCAGCGGTTGTCGTGGGTGTTTTTTTCGTAGATTGTGCTGCCGTTATCGAAATAATACAGCTCTTTTATCCCAATCCCAGACCAATCATTGAGGTCGTGGATGCTGATATATGACCCTTCGAGGTGCCTTGCGGGGTAACAATCCCTGGCAAAGATTTTGACCTGGATTTCTTGCAGCGCTTTCATCTCTGATTCGGTTGGTTCGGCGCGGGTCACCACCAGGAAATCGATGTCGCTGTCCGCATCAAAGTCACCGGTGGCAATCGAGCCGATCAAGTAGATGCCCACCAGGTTTTCACCCAGGCATGCAGCCACATCTTCCACAAACAGGATCAACACCTCGCGCAGTTCGGGATATGGTTGTTTGGGTATTCGCGCGTTTTCAAGCAATTTCATGGGAAAACCTTTAATTCCTGAACAGGCATGCAGGTGATAGGACCGGCAAGGAAACAGTGATCAGCCGCCAGCCTGCGTGTTTCAAGCAATGATTGACGGATTCACCCCAATGATCTGGCACAATTCAACAAACGCTTCTCGTCTTTTCTTCAGGTTCTTCTCACCAAACCGGAACACGATGGTTTGGTTCTGGTCAAAATCAGAAGCAGCTTTGCCGTAGAGGTATAAAGACATGGCTGCGCAGTGAATGCGAATATCGTCATTTCCGTTGAGACAGCACCAGAGGATTTTTCTTCGGATTGCATCGCTGGGGTAGTCTTTGGCTAAAGCGAGGGCAAAGGTGAGACCCTGGCCAATTTTCGTTTCCGGCAAGGTGCGCACAACGATTTCAGTAACCCGATCTTCCACCTCCATTTCCTTCAAAAACCGGACCGCAAACAACTTGGCATCTACATTACGACTGTCCAGGCATTCTTTTAAAGCCTGGATGGATCGTGGTGTATTTAATACAGCCAGGGCTTCCACATCGCGCCAATCCGCGTCTTTCCTGGCGATCAATAAGGTTTCGATTTGGGTTAATTCATCACCGCGCAGTTCTTTGAGTGTGGTTAAGTCGTAACCGATCCCATCATGCCATTCGATGAATCCGATATTCATGCTTTTGAGGAATTTTTCTAATGCAGGACTGGATGTTGAATTAATCATGGGAATTTCCTGGGTTGATCAGTGAGATTGAATGGGGTGGCGGTCCAGGCGGTGAACAGGGAATCCGGGGAGCGCAAGATTTCCGTTTTCCCGTTTTAGGCGCGGAATCAGCGGTTCAAAAATTGGTTTCTATCATTATAGCAACGTTTGTACTGGCCTGTTTGAACAGTTCGATCAAGCATCTGCTGGGGTCACTGCCGGATAAGTTTATCCGGCCAGGCTATCTTCCGGCAAATCGGCTTCTGCAAGATGGTCGCCGTGATAACAGCTCATGAGCAGGTCTAGATCGCTCTTTTCAAAATCGAAATAGGCGATTTTCCAGCCAGTTCCTGCCAGAAAGAGACCATTGAGAAACACGCCTTTTGCACTGAATTCATCCACTCGATTTGACAGGTCCTTCACAGCAAAGCCAACATGGTGAAGACCGGGTCCGTGTTCTTCTAAAAATTGCAGCAGTGCTGGATGTTTGATTGGGCACAGCACTTCAATGAGGGTAGGGCCGCAGCGAAAAGCAGCCATTTCAACGCTGTTTTCACCGCCAATCATACGGCGGTCGCTCAGCTCGAGTTCAAAGGTGTCCTGGAAGATGCGTATCGCATCATTCATATCCCGGACAACATAGGCAATATGATGGATATATTCGAACATAGGCTCCTGTTTCGATTCAACTTTTGTTATGCTAACGGGGAGGTTTCAACCATTCAATGACCCGGGGGGCGAAAATCCACCTTCATTTTTACCGCTTCGTCCATTTGGGGCTTTCGTGATTACTTTATCATTGATATATCATGATCCGCGAAAGGCAGTTATGACTTGGATGACTTGGAGTGAATCATAGAGTGCATGGCCAATAATCATTGGCCAAACACGGCCAAAGCGCATGTAAAACCATCCATACAGCAAACCCTGCAGGGCAATAGCAGCCATATTAATCGGGCCTTGGTAGAGATGGATTAATCCAAATAGACAGGCAGAAAGCGCTAAAACGATCCAGCGAATGGATGTTTGAGGCCAAATTAACCAGAGGCGGTTTAGCATGAATACACGCGATAATTCTTCAAATGCTGCCACACCCAACCAGGCTACAGGACCGAGCCATAATGCGATCAAGAGTGGATTGTTTGCTATACCGCGAAAGAGAGTTATGATTTCCTGAGGAGGCGGACCTTGCGTTTGCGGCATCCATCTAGATTGGATAATCTGTTGGAGTACGAGTAAACCAAGGAATAGTGCTGCTAACACGACACCAGCAAGTATATCGATATACCATCTACCTGATTTTAGATTTAAAGATGCAATTCTCTCCCTGAGGACAAACCGGTAGATAATTAAGATAAAGAATACAGCGCTGCCGCCAAGAAGTAGTGGATAGAGAAATAATTCCCGAAGGGTAGGTGATTGCCGGTTCAGCTGGAACCAGAGGGCTAAGACATAGAGTGGACCATAAATGATAGCAACAGCCAGAATCTGTGGCTTTGCCAGGATTGTTTTTCAAGAGGTGGTAAAGAGTTCATCACTTTCTCCTGATTTTTAAAACGGATCAAATTTACCTCACCGCTTGATAAACGGCAAAAAGACCGCTTTCAAGCGGTTTTCACCGGTGTAGTAACTATCTGATTGAGCAGTCACCAGATACGGACCGTAAATGCTTTGAGCGTTGGTCTGGTGGGTCACCAGGTCCAGGCTGGCGATACTGCTGCGCGTGCAGGTTTGCGATTGTCCAGGAGACAGACTGCCAATGGTGCAAATCTCCAGATCATCATCCGGGTTATAGGATGTGCCGTTATCATCCCGCAAGGAGATCTCTTCCAGGGTGACATTTCCCTGGTTGGTAACTGTATAACGCCATTGGATGATCTCGCCAGCACCGACCAGTGGACCAGGGGATGCGGCTGCGCTCTCATCATTGATGCTGACCGCCAAAGAGAGGGTTAAATCCGCTCCAAAGTAATGGCTGGCTGCGTTGGCTTCCACAGATGCCAGCCCGCCTGGGGGTAATCCACTGGCGCGAGCCTGATTGACGTATGGTCCTGATCCAGCCGTATCCTCCCAAGCGCAGGCGGCAACACTGCCAGCAGACAGCGAGCCAATTACGCAAACCGCCTGATCGTCCGAAGGATCGGCGCTGGTTCCGGCATCGTCCACCACACCGATATTGGTGAGGGTGACATTGCCTGTATTGGTGACGGTGTAAGCCCAATGGACAATCTCACCGGAGCGGATGGACGGGCCAGGGGGTGATTCGGCCAGTTCATCGTTGGTGCGGATTGAAAGGGTCAGTGCTGGTGCGGCACCAAAGTAATTGCCAGGGTCGCTGTCTGAAACAGTTTCCAGGTTTAGAGCTGTGCCTTCCGCTGAAGCGATAAACTGGCGGTATCCTTCCAGGGCTGCGCTGTTCCGTGTGCAGCTTTGCTGAGCCAATACTTCCAGGGTATCGATGGTGCAAATGGTCAGATCGTCACTGCTGTATGAAGGGGTTCCGCCGTCGTCTCGAATGATCACATTGTTCAGTTGGGCATCGCCAATATTGGTGACACGGTACGTCCAGGTGATTGGGCTGCTGCTCAGGATATACATTCCAGGCGCAGTGTCGGCGTCCTGCCCATTGACCAGCAGTTCCAAGTCCAGAGCCGGGTTAAGGGTATAGCCGAGGTAATGGCTGAGATCGCTGGCCTGGACGGGGTTTAATCCTCCTGGCGGGGTTCCCTGGATTGTGCCTTGGTTGGTATATTGTCCTGCGCTGGCAGTACCATCCAGCAAACAGGTCATTTGTCCGCCGGCAGCAAGGCTGGATTGTGGGCAGCTGACCGTGCCTTCCTGGTCGTCAATCAGGGAAAGGCTCGAGAGGGTTACATTACTGTTATTGGTAATGAGGTAGGTCCAGGTGACAGGATCACCGGCCAGAATAGACGGTCCTGGTGCGCCGTCTGCATCCTCACCGTTGGTGGATTTTTCTAATGCCAGCGATAAAACCGCGCCAAAATAATATGCCGGGTCACTGGCCTGGAGTGCGCTTCCCACCGGCGGTGTCCCGGAAACCTGCCCTGTGCTGCCCGAGGAACCGCTGGCTGCTGTTTGATTCATCGAACAGGTTTGGGATGCAGCGGGCTGCAGCGAGGTAATGCTGCAAATGGAAAGATCATCTGCCGGGTCTGAGGGCGTGCCGTTGTCATCGCTGACCTGGAGATTGGAGAGAGTCACATTGCCCGTATTACTTACTTGATAGGTCACCGCCAGGCTGCTGCCGGAAAGGACATAAAGTGTATCCGGTACGTTGACGTCCTGGTTATTTATCCGTTTTACCAGGCTTAATCCGGGCTGGCTGCCAAAATAATGGCTGGGGTCGCTGGCCTGGACGGGGTTTAATCCTCCTGGCGGGGTGCCGCTGGCTGTACCTGTATTGGAATGTTGCCCGGCTGCAGCACTGCCAGAGGCGGTACAGATCATTTGCTCAAGAATGTCCAGGGTGTTTTTGGGACAGGTGACGGTTACGCCTTGACTGTCACTTACGGCTACCGAGGTTAACCCCACATTACTGTTATTGGTCAGCGTGTAGGTCCAGGATACCGGGCTGCCTGCGGGAATATACGGACCCGGTACGGTGTCCGCATCCGCACCGTTGGCGGCAGTATCCAGAGATAAACCAAGAATCACGCCAAACAGGTTGACCGGGTCGCTGGTGGTGATCGTTCCTCCGGTTGGCGGTGCTGCAGTTAGCGAGGCCGTGACTGCCAGTGCGCCGACTGGTGCAGAAGAATTCCGCGTACAGGTTTGCACCTGTCCCGCGGCCAGGCTTGTAATGGTGCAGATTGCGAGATCATCGGCGGGATTTCCGGGAGTGCCGTTATCATCAGTTATTACCAGATTGGTTAATGGCACATTACCGGTGTTGCTCGCCTGATAAC
>JAJUJY010000070.1 GCA_029265085.1 Chloroflexota bacterium | reverse complement strand
GATTCGATCGCGTCTGCATATTCAACACCTTTGTAATAGCGGGGGTCGCCATACCGGCGATAATACGCAAGGCGTTTAGTGTAATCTAAGATTTCGCTTTCAGTCATCCAGCGAGTTTCTTCATCTGGGTAACCTTCGGCATACAAGTTCTGAAATACTGAACCTAAGCCTTCTCGAACAGCGTAGGGGGCGGTGCTCTCACTGGGGATCAGGATGAGCTTGCGGTACTGGCGTTCTGCCTCCAGTTGAATTAACTCGTCAACTTCAGGATCTACTTCAGACAGGTTGCCACGGAAAAGGAAGTCAGCCATCAGCACTCTCCTTGAAAACGGTTTGAGGGATGAACATAGCCAAGAAAAAACAGCGTTAAAATCACGCCTGGCCCAATCTAATTGTAAGCAGGCAGACAGGCGGGGTCAAGTCCATTCATCCTGAACGGAACATGCCAGTTGTATTAACCTGTTCTCTATTTGGATTAGATGGTCGAATTTATCCAATCAATCATCATTTGAATGACATCTTCTTTGAATGGTTCATTGTGTAATTCGTGATAACCGCCAGACCATTCTTTCACGGTGGCTTGATTTTTAATTTTCGCGGCAAATTCACGAGTAGCGGCTGGACTAACTAATAAATCTTCTGATCCAAAGATTAGAAGTAAAGGCAAAGTGAGTTTTTCAGCGTTTTCAATGACCCACTTTCCGTTATCGATAATATCCAGACCTAACCGAGCAGAAATTTTGCTGTGAACCAGGGGATCAGCCTGATACGCCTTGATCACATTTGCATCATGCGATAAGCCTTGTAACAACAAACCATTTTCCATCGGGAAGGATGGATAGATACTAGCGATAATTCGGCCAAAGGCCAGTTTTGAACCTGGGTCCTGGGCTGGGGCTAAACCGGGGCTGGTCGATATTACACCGGCAATGTTTGGTTGTTGTGAAATTGCATGGTATAAGACGAGACAACCGCCCATAGAATGTCCATACAGGATTTTGGGTGTATCTGGATAGCGTTTGTTTGCTTCTTCAATGAGATGGTTGACATCCAAAACCATGTCCTTGAAGCTGGCATGTCCGCGTTTTCCACCGGTTTTCCCGTGTCCACGGTGATCTAAAGCCAGGACTGCAAAGCCAGCTGCAACCATATGTTCGGCTACATGCTGGTACCGGCCGCAATGTTCCCCTAAACCGTGACTGAGAATAATTACTGCACGGGGCGAAGTCTCAGGTTTCCATTCTTGAGCAAAAAAATTGATATTTCCAGTTCCCATCCAGGAAAATTCAGTATGAATCATTTTTTCTCCTTTTGAATCTTTAATTCAAAATAAACCAACAAATGCTTTAAGAAAGTCTACATCAGCAATTAAAAATCAGCAAGTTGTGGTGGTGGTAAAATTAATTGATCGTTTGAGTTTTCGGCTTGCAGCAAGACCACTTTGTTCAAATCAGGAGAATGATTATGAAGGACCCTCGTATCGAGAAGTTGGCTGACTTGCTTGTGAATTATTCTGTTGCGATCCAACCAGAAGAAAAAGTGTTAATCCGCGGTAGCGCGGTAGCTGAACCATTGCTCGTCGAAATTTACAAAAAAGTACTGCAAGCAGGTGCTTACCCGATGTTGATTCCGTCATTTCCTGCCGCTCGTGAAGTATTCTATAAAAATGCGAGCGATAAACAGCTGCAGTACATTCATGCACCAATGAAGCAAATTGTTGAAACTTATGATGCAAATATTGGCATCATGGCAGATGAGAATACCCGTGCTTTAAATCAAATTGATCCTCAAAAAATGGTGACTGCCAGCAGAGGAGAGCGGGAAGTGATGCAGATCTTTTTTGATCGGGCAGCGAAAAAAGAATTGAAATGGACGTTGACTTTATTTCCAACCCACGCTCATGCTCAGGATGCAGAGATGAGCCTCTCCGAATATGAGGATTTTGTCTATTCAGCCTGCATGCCCGATCAAAATGACCCGGTCGGTTATTGGAAGAAGGTTTCTGCTTACCAGGACCGGATTGTGGACTGGTTAAAAGGGAAGCATGATGTGCATGTGATTGGCAAAGAGACCGACCTGAAATTGAAAATTGACGGACGGACGTTCATCAATTGCGATTGTCATGAAAATGTACCCGATGGTGAAATTTTTACCGGTCCAGTGGAAAACAGCGTAGAAGGCAGCGTTTACTTCTCATATCCGGCGATTTACGGCGGAAGGGAAGTGGATGGAGTGCGTCTCTGGTTTGAAAATGGAAAGGTAGTTAAAGCCACAGCGAATAAGAATGAAGAATTTCTATTAAAGACCTTGGATACCGATGAAGGTGCACGTTATGTGGGTGAATTTGCCATCGGTACGAACGAAGGCATTCAACGCTTTACACGTGAAATCTTATTTGATGAAAAGATTGGCGGCAGTTTCCATATGGCTTTAGGTGCTGGATATCCGGAGACTGGAAGTGTTAATCAATCTGCAATCCACTGGGATATGATCTGTGATTTGCGGGATGGTGGTGAAATTTGGGTGGATGGAGTTTTATTCTATAAGAACGGCAAATTTGCGATTGGATAAGTGATTTAAACGACATGGAACCCAATACAACTTCACAAACAGCTCCTGTGGGAAAACAAGAAACCAACCGCATGGGGTGTCTTTTGGCAGTTCTTTTTGCGGGCACAGTATTATGGGTGCTTTCAATCAGTGCCAGTACACTTCTGTTGGAATGGTTGAATGAACAAGCGGTGTTTGAGGGCTCGTTAGGTGCGCCAGATTTGCGTTGGCTGCTCGCATTGGGTTATGGATTATTTATATTCGTTCCATTACTCATTGAAACGGCATTTATCAAACCACGACGGCAAAATGCGCAATATCGTACTCTCTTGTTGGCATCCGTCTTGTCTTTTACCATGATTCCAGCCCGGTTGCTACCAATTCAGGCAGCGCTTGAGGTCGCCATTTTCCAGGCGGGTGGATTGGTTGTTTACCTATTGGTTCTGTTCCAGTGGATGCGCAAAGAACGTCCCGAGGTCATTAAGGATGGTTTAAAAAAGCCCTTGGATGGAATATGGCTGGCGTTAGGATTGGGATTGGTTTTGGGTTTACCCTGGGCTGTGTGGGGAGCATTGGGTTCCATTTGGGATATTGTACTCAATTTAATCGTGGGTTTATTGTTTGGTGTGGCAGCTTCGCTTACATTGGAAGCAAGTTTATATTCATTTTCCCCTCAAAGAAGAGTCGTTAACTCTATTGGGTGGGAATGGGTATTCACCGCGCTCACGCTCATCATCATGGCGATTGGTGTAGGGCAGACAGGAACTCAGATCCTGATTGCGATATTGATGGTTTTGATCAGTTTCCTTGTTGTGATTACCAGTCGATATCAACTTGTCAGTGGTGAAAATCGATGGCTTGCTGTGAGTTTGTTGGTTGGACTGGCGACATCGTGGGCGTTGATTTGGGTGGATCCAGATGAGATGATGTTGGAGATCAGCTCATCGCAAGGTGAGTTATTAACCTATGTTACACGCATTTTACTGGTGGAAGCAGGCATCCTTTTGGTGTTGTCGTTGATTGGTTGGATGGCGCGTAAGCCCATCGAACAGAACTTGCTAAATACCAGCCTGAAATGGGTCGCTATCATCCTATCCACTGGAGCGTTGGGTTTTACTTATTTCGCGGCTGGACAACCTGGTTTCTATGGGGAAAAGCTTTTTGTGGTCATGGCGGACCAGGCTGATTTGGAGGGTTTGGATCAGATCGATGATCCGATGGAACGAAGAGCCGCGGTGTATCAACGGTTGGTTGAACATGCTGATCGCAGCCAACAAGCGTTGAAAGCCGAGTTGAACCGGCGGGGAATTGAATATACACCCTACTATTTGTTAAATGGTATGGAAGTGAATGGCGGACTATTCATCCGCTTGTGGTTAAATTCTCGCGCGGATGTGGATCGAGTTTTGGATAGTCCGCATTTGCGGCCGCTGCCCGAAGCATTAACGATCAATCGAGGAGTTGAACCTATCCCGGAAGATACTCCCTGGCCGAACAAGCTAATTCAGGCGGATAGGGTATGGGAAGAGCTCAATGTGCGCGGGGAAGGTATCGTGATTGGACAGGCTGATTCAGGAGTGCAGGCAGATCATCCTGAGCTGAGGAACGGATATCTTGGGAAAGATGGCGATGATAATTATCACTGGTTTGACCCTTGGAGCGGCACGACAAAGCCTGTGGATTATCATGGACATGGAACCGGAACGTTAAGTGTTGCAGTTGGAGATCGATTGGGGGTGGCTCCTGACGCTCAGTGGATCGGCTGTGTTGCGCTGCAAAGGAATCTTGGCAATCCTGCATATTACTTGAATTGCTTACAATTTCTTTTTGCACCATATCCACAAAATGGAGACTCTTTTATGGATGGTAAGCCTGAATTGGGCGCCAATATTATTAATAATTCCTGGGGGTGTCCGGCAGTGGAAGGGTGCGATCCACAAATATTTTGGACTTCTGCCCATGCATTGCGTACGTCTGGGGTATTTGTGACTGCATCAACTGGCAACTCCGGGTATGCCGGCTGTGGGAGCGTGAAAAACCCCTTAGCTATTTATGATCAAGTGTATTCTGTAGGATCCATTTCACAGGCTGGTGAATTATCTGAGTTTAGCAGCCTTGGGCCAGTTGTTGTGGATGATAGTTATCGAATTAAACCGGATATTTTGGCTCCAGGGGAAGATATCCTGGTAGCTGCCCCGGAATCGTCATATACTATGGTCAGTGGAACATCGTTTGCGGCTCCATATATAAGCGGCGTTGTAGCATTAATGTGGTCTGCAAATCCAAAGTTAATTGGTGATATAGACCAAACGGAGCAAATTCTGCAGAATACCGCAAATATGTATCAGGGTAAGGTGCCTAACTGCAGCAGCGAATTAACAATTCCGTTGAATGGAATTGGTTATGGTATTGTAAACGCATACGAAGCGGTTAAAATGTCATTAACGGTAATTAGTCCCTGATTGAAAGTAAAAAATATGCAACTCTTATCCGTGTCCGGTGTTAATATAACAGACACTCCACAGGCAAGAAGGTGATCATGGACGAAATTCCAGACGAGATTGCCATCCGCCGGGCTGCCGATGGAGATACAGAAGCCTTTAGCATTCTTTATGAGCGCTATGTAAGGCGAATTTATAACTATATTTATTATCGGACCGGGAGCACATTTGATGCGGAGGATTTGACCGAAAAGGTGTTTTATCGCGCCTTAGGGCATATCCGAGATTATCATCATCGTGGGTTACCGTTTTCAGCCTGGCTGTATCGCATTGCTCACAATTTAGTCGCCAACTGGCATCGGGATAATCGCCGGCGGAGGGAAGTTCCTTTAGAAGATCATACGCATATTGAGCACCGCGGAGATCACCCGGAAACATCCCTTGTGAAGAATCAAGAAATTGAAAATTTGCTTCACAGTATCCGCAGCCTTCCGGTAGACCGCCAAAATTTATTGATCCTAAAGTTTGTTGAACGTCTATCCAATGAGGAAATCGCTCAAATTTTGGGGAAAAGTGAAGGGGCAATAAAAAGCTTGTATCACCGTACATTGCTTTCTTTGCGGGATACCCTGGAGGTTCAAGTTCATTCGGAGAGTGACTAATGCTTCACATAGTTGCAGATGGTTCAGCAGATATGCCCGAAAATTGGGAAAATGAATATGGAATCCATATTCTGCCATTGCATATTCGGTTTGGCGAGGAGGAATATCTCCAAGGCCGAGATGTGAATCAGAAAAATTTCTATGATCTTGTACGATTAAAAAGAATCGTCCCCAAAACATCTCTCCCTTCACCATACGCAATCATGGATTTTTACCGTTCGATTGCTCAAAAAGGGGATAATATTCTGTCTGTTCATGTGACAAGTAAAATGTCGGGAACCTTTTCTGCGGTCCAAACCGCTGCGCGAGATCTGAAAAATGAATTTAAAATCTACCCATTTGATTCCGGAGCTGGTTCGGCTGCAATTGGTTTCATGTGCCGGGAAGCTCGTCTTTTGTATCAACAAGGATTCAATGTAGATAAGATCGTGGATCAACTTGCAAAAATGCGTGATCGTTTGACGGTCATATTTACCTTAGAGAATTTGGAATTCGCCCGGTTGTCTGGCAGGATCAATATGCTGCAAGGGGCAATTTCATCGATGTTAAAAATTAATCCAGTGATCGTATTACGCGATGGATTATTAAGTATGGCTGATCGGGTAAGGACCCGGCAAAAAGCCATTGACCATATTGTTGA
This sequence comes from Chloroflexota bacterium, assembly GCA_029265085.1. Next base: position 14,910 of record JAJUJY010000070.1, on the reverse strand, counting down.
ACAGGTTAGGCTTCAAGTTGGAAATACAAAGGTAAAACTGGCCATTGTCCATGCTGCTGCTCCTGAGATGGCACAGGCAGTCGTAGAGAAAGTGCGATCACTAATCCCGCACACTGAAATCATTGTGACAGAATTGGCTGTGCCTATTGCTGCTCATTTAGGTCCTGGTACGATCGGAATTGTAGCGTGCCCTGAAGTTGAGGAAAAATAAGTATGGATTTATACACCATTGACGAAATCAATCTGGCCGGTATGGAAAACCAATTGCGTCATTTGTTGATGCCGGTGGATCCTGATCCGCAATTTGTCCATCATCTTCAGACTCGGTTGACGCATAAGCCATCCATTGTGGTTGATCCAGTCCGGAAAAATACAGGATTTATTGTTTTGCTGCTGGGGTTATTATCCGGTATTTTGTTATTTATCTTTTTGTTTCGGTTATTTAGAAACCAACCTGACGAAAAATAAGCAAGCCTACCTGGGCACACCCGATAGGCTGATCATTTTGTTCGACCGGTCAAATTAACGAATTTGTAACCCTAATTTGGATTTCAAATCTTCTAATTTTGGTTCAACCAGGATGGTTCCATCCGGGAAAACGATTGTGGGAACACTCCGGTTTCCTTTGTTGACCTGCTCCACAAATCTTCGCCCTTCCATGTCGCGGTCGATATCAATCCAGGAAAATGGAATTTTATTTTCTTCCATCATGGTTTTTGCACGTCTCGATTCGTAACACCAGGTTGTTCCATAAACAACGATGATATTTGATTCAGTGCTCACTTTGTCCTCCGTAACAATTTTGCTCAAGATGTTCGATCAGCCATTTTGCTTCAGCGACGAGGTCAACCGAAAGGGGATGCGAATAATCCGAATTTACTCGTTGAAGTAAATGCCCGGCAATTTCCCGCATCGATTCGGGGAAATTTTGATTTTGCTCCAATTCTTGTAATAAAACCAATGTATTGGTGTTTGGAGATGTTGTTTCTGCATCTTCTGAACAAGCCCTGAGTGCGATTCCAACGGCACGCCTTGCACAAACCCTGGCTTTGCCCATGTTGAGTACGGTTTGTGCTTTCAGAGCCTGTTCTAACTCCGATTGGATTTGGTCTTTAATATCTTTGGGGAACATTACACTAATTTTACCCAATATTTTTGATTTGTACTTGACAGGATCTGATCCAGTAATATAATTAGTCCTGCTAACTGTTAGGAGGGCTAACTAGTGAGAGAGGAAAAACAATTAAAAGTTGCACGCGGGTTGGTGGAGATAGTTCCAATGATCCTTAAGTCGGTTGGTCCTGACTTGCGTGAAATTGACCCGAATTTATCTCCGGCACATTTGCGGGTGATGAGATATCTTGCGCATCAGAGCTGCAATTTAGGCGAATTAGCCCGATCGCAAGAGGTCACGCTGGCAACGATGTCGAATTCGATTGCGTTTTTAGCGGATCGGGGATGGGTGACCAGAATTCCTGCTGCTGATGACCGGAGGAAAATCATTATTGAAATTACGCCTCAGGGTAAAGAGTTTTTTAGCCGTATTCATTCCCAATTGAGAGAACAGGTGTTTTTTCGATTGTCTAATTTGTCCGATGATGACTTAGCTACACTAGAGCAAAGCATTGATGTTTTGGCAAAATTGTTCGATTTGGACCGGCAGAAAAAAGAATGTGATCCAAGTTTTTTGAAATAAAGTTCGATTTATCGTAGAAGATTTTCATTGGAGGACTGGCATGAAAAATTTAAGTAGAGCCTTGGGCTTTCTAAAAAAATATTGGCTTACAGCGGTTGGAGCGTTATTGAGTTTGTTGATTGTTAACGCTGCTAATCTCTATTCCCCGCAATTAATTCGAACATTAATTGATGATGGGATAACCGGTAAAAATATGGAACAGATATGGTTGGTTGCGGGGCTGCTTTTAGCGGTGGCGCTTGGTCGAGGACTATTCAACTTTCTTCAGGGGTACCTGACCGAGGTTACTTCTCAGGGGGTGGCCTATGAATTGCGGAATATTATTTTTACTAAGCTGCAGCATTTAAGCTTTTCTTACCATGACCAGGCTCAAACCGGAAAATTAATGACCCGAATGACTTCAGATGTCGAAATGGTGAGAGGATTTGTCAGCGGCGGATTAATTCAATTGGTGTCGGCTTTGGTTTTATTGGTTGGGACACTGATCATTTTATTTTCAATGAATGCATTCTTAACGCTGATCTTTTTATTGATGATCCCATTAATTGGGGTGGTGTTTGTTTTCTTTGTGCGCAATGTCATGCCGCTTTCGCAGCGGGTGCAAAAGAAATTAGGCGTCTTAAATACTGTGTTGCAAGAAAATTTAGCCGGAATCCGGGTGGTAAAAGCATTTGCACGGGAAGATTTTGAACTAAACCGATTTTCCACGGCGAACCAGGATCTTCTTTCAGAGAATGTCACCTTGCTAAAGTTGTTTTCTACTTATTTCCCGCTAATATTTATGATTGCCAATCTTGGTATTGTTGGCGTTATTTGGGCTGGTGGTGCCCAGGTTATTGGCGACAAGATGTCTTTGGGGGAACTGGTTGCGTTTATCAACTATCAACAATATTTGTTGATGCCAATTTTCATGTTGGGATTTATTGGTTCTGCATTATCCAGGGCGGAAGTCTCTGCTCAGCGCTTGTACGAAGTGATCGATGCGCAGTCTGAGGTTCAAGATCGTCCGGATGCGATTGAATTGGGCAAGGTGGAAGGAAAAGTAGCCTTTGAGGATGTCAGCTTTCGTTATGCGGGTGGTGAACAAGACGTTATTCAGAATATCACCTTTGATGTGAAACCTAACCAGACCGTTGCTATATTAGGGAATACTGGTTCTGGAAAATCTTCGATCATCAATTTGATTCCTCGATTCTATGATGTTACACAGGGGCGAGTGACGATTGATGACCAAGACATCCGTTCCTATACAATTTCATCTCTGCGGAAGCAGATCGGGATTGTCTTGCAAGAAACCACGTTATTCTCTGGAACGATTCGAGAAAATATTGCCTATGGTAAAACAGATGCCTCATTAGAGGAGATTCAAGAAGCCGCGCGAATCGCACAGGCACATGATTTTATTCTTGATATGCCGGATGGGTACGATACCTTAATCGGTGAACGTGGTGTGGGGTTGTCCGGAGGTCAAAAACAGCGCATAGCCATCGCCAGGGCGATTTTACTGGACCCACGAATATTGATTATGGATGACAGTACTTCTTCTGTGGATGCTGAAACAGAATATAAAATTCAAACGGCTCTGGAGCACTTAAAAACAGGCCGCACGACCTTTGTTATTGCACAAAGAATTAGTACGGTACGAAATGCGGATTTGATTATCTTGTTGGACCAGGGAAGGCTGGTTGGGCAAGGGACGCATGCTGATTTATTGAATTGCTGTGAGCTTTATGCAGATATCTTGCAATCTCAATTTGGTGACAGAGTAGATTTTATCAATGCAGTTGAGGAGGCCGTGAAATGATGCAGGGTCCGATGCGCCGATTAGCTGAAATGCCCGAGGAACGAGCACAAAACCAAACCAAAGTTCTTCGCAGGCTTTTATCCTATTTGATCCCATACCGATATGCATTACTCGGTGCCATGGGTTTAGTTATTCTCTCCGCGGCAACACAAGGCTTAAGTCCGTTGTTAATTGGTCGGGCGGTAGATGTTTTTATTGTAGGAAAGGATCTTTCAGGACTTGGTTTGATGATGATCGCCCTGGCAGCAGTCTATGTCGTAGGTATGTTTGCCACGCGGTTTCAGATCTATTTATTCTCCAAAATTGGACAACAATTATTGGCAGAATTAAGAAAACAAGTTTTTAGCAAGATTGAGAATCTATCGCTGCAATACCTTGAAAGCAAGCAGGCAGGAGAATTAATGAGCCGCATCGTCAATGATATTGATGCGTTAAACAATTTCTTCAGCCAGGCATTGACCCAATTTATTGGCGCATTTTTCTCGTTGTTAGGTATTGCGGTGGCGATGCTGTTGGTAAACTGGCAATTAGGCTTAGCCGTGTTGGTTATGGTGCCGGTGTTGTTGCTGGTTACGCGTGTTTTTTCTCAATGGGCGCGAACTGCCTTTCGCAAAACAAGAACAACCATTGGCGATGTATCTGCTAATCTTGAAGAAGAATTGGGCGGAGTAAAAGTTGCCCAGGCATTTAATCGAACCAATGAAAACGTTCGCCGGTTTGCGGAGCGGAATGCGGCAAACAGAGATGCGAACATCAATGCAACGGCGGTAACTTCTGCATTTGCCCCTGCAATGGACGTATTATCCACCCTTGACCTGGCATTGGTCGCTGGAATGGGTGGGGCATTGGTAATTCAGGGGAGCCTGAGTGTTGGTGTGGTTGTGGCGTTTATGCAGTACGTTCAGAACTTTTTCCGCCCGATTCAAACCGTTGCGCAGTTGTGGACGATGGCGCAATCTGCCTTTGCTGCAGCAGAACGTGTGTTTGAGCTGATCGATATTGTTCCCGATGTGCAGGATCAACCGAATGCCCAACCTCTAAACGAACTGCACGGCCAGGTAGTTTTTGATGAGGTTGGTTTTGGGTATGATGATGATCAAGATGTTTTGCGCGGAGTTTCATTTGAGGCCGAGCCGGGACAGACAATTGCCATTGTTGGACCTACGGGGGCAGGTAAAACAACAATGATTGGTTTGATCTCCCGATTTTACGATGCCGATGAAGGTGCTGTGTTGATTGACGGTAAGAATATCAAATCATTGCAGCAGCGGTCATTACGGGCAAAAATGGGGATGGTCACTCAGGATCCGTTTTTGTTTGCTGGAACTGTAATGGATAATATCCGTTATGGCCGGCTGGATGCCAGTGATGATGAGGTGATTGAAGCTGCCAAAGCTGCCAATGCGCATGATTTTATTGAACGAATGCCTGATGGTTATAAAACTGATGTTGGCGAGCGGGGTAAACTGCTCAGCCAGGGACAGCGGCAGTTGATTGCTATTGCAAGGGCTGTCCTGGCGGATCCAAAAATTTTAATTCTCGATGAAGCGACTGCTTCTATCGATACTCGTACCGAGGTACTCATTCAAAAAGCATTAAATCAGCTATTAAAAGGAAGGACAAGCTTTGTTATTGCCCACCGATTATCGACTGTAAGAAACGCGGATCAGGTTTTGGTGTTGGAGCAGGGCAAAATTGTTGAGCGAGGAAAGCATACAGAACTTATCCAAAAGGGCGGTTTGTATGCTGACTTATACCAACGTCAATTTTATCAACCCCAGGCTCAGCCGGAAGCATCTTTAAATTAGTGGAATATCTGGTGAGCGATTGGTAAGTACAATTGCTCACCTGTATTTTGGTTATGGGTTGTCAAGAAAAGTTGTGTTAAAATCGCAGGTATGGAAAATATTAAAACTGTTTTCATGGGGTCACCGGATTTTGCCGTCCCAACATTGAAGATTTTGGCAGATAATTATCCGGTGGTTGGTGTGGTTACACAACCTGACCGGCCAGCGGGGCGCGGCCGGGTAATGACACCGCCACCAGTAAAAATTTTGGCAGACCAATTAAATATTCCTGTCATCCAGCCAGAAAAATTACGCCAACCCGAAGCAATGGCGCAATTAGAAGCATGGCAGCCGGATTTAATCGTGGTCGCAGCATTTGGGCAAATCTTGCGGAAAAATGTTTTGGAGCTTCCACGTTTTGGTTGTATTAATGTCCATGCCTCTTTGCTGCCTCGCTGGAGAGGTGCAGCGCCTATACAAGCGGCTATTTTACATGGTGATCCCCAAACTGGGGTGACCATTATGAAAATGGATCCAGGGATTGATACCGGGCCGACTCTTGCTCAAAAAATAATTCCTATTCGCGGAGATGACACAGCCGATATATTGTCTGAGCGGCTGGCAGCGGCAGGCGGGGAATTATTAATGGAGACCTTGGTTAAATATATATGTGGGCAGATCGTTCCTGTTCCCCAGGATGAAGCGAATGCAACGTACGCCTCAATGCTGAAAAAAGAGGACGGCCTATTGGATTTTTCACAATCTGCTGATGAGCTCGAACGAAAAATTCGCGCTTATTATCCCTGGCCTGGGACTTTTACCTTTTTGAACAATGAAATGCTCAAGGTGCTGAGAGCACATGTTGATTTAACTACCAATCTACATATCGGAGAACGCAGTTCAGTGGGCTTACTACCTGCGATAGGTACTTCGTGCGGGAGCCTGATATTGGATGAGGTTCAACCTTCTGGGAAAAAAGCGATGCCAGGCGATGTTTTCCTGCGGGGAAATCGCCAGTGGGCAGAGAAGGAATAAAGGCAATAAACTATGACTTCTACAGATGTTCCGGTTTTTCGTTTTTTATGCTTTGGAGTCGGAGCTATTGGAACATACATCGGTGGCAGTTTGCAACTTGCGGGTCAAGAAGTTGTGTTTTTTGATCGTCCGCAAGTTGTGGCACAAATCCGAGAACAAGGCTTGAAATTAAACCTCAACGGTGTGGAACATCTTATTGAGCAGCCAGTTTTGGCAGGGTCTATTGAGGAAGCATTAACCATGGGGCCGTATGACCTGGCCATATTAGCAGTCAAATCATTTGATACATTGAGTTTAATGCAGAGTCTGGAACCGTATAAAGCGGCATTGCCACCCATATATTGTTTACAGAATGGTGTGGAAAACGAATTGTTGATCCAGACGACCTTGGGAAAAGATCATGTCATTCCAGGCACGTTGACGACAGCGATTGGACGGCGTGGAATTGGAAACATCATTGTCGAACGGCTGCGAGGGATTGGGGTCGCTTCTGGACATAAATTAGTACCTGCATTGGTTGGTGTTTTAGATCAGGCTGGGTTAAATGCGGTTGAATATTCAGATGCAGGGAGCATGAAATGGTCGAAGATGCTGACCAATTTGCTGGCAAATGCTTCTTCAGCAATTTTGGATATGACTCCGGCAGAAATCTTTGCTCATCCGGGATTATTTCGAATGGAAGTGGCACAAATAAAAGAGGCGGTTAATGTTATGACTGCCATGAACTTAAAAGTGATCGATCTGCCCAAAACCCCGACACGCGCATTAATTTTGATTATGAAATATTTCCCTGCCAGTCTGGCTCAGCCGATATTAAAACAGGCGCTAGGCAAAGGACGGGGTGAAAAAATGCCTTCGTTTCATATCGATCTACACCAGGGACGCGGAAAGAGCGAAGTGGATTATTTAGATGGAGCGGTAGTCCGCTTTGGCAGACAGTTTGGTATTCCGACACCTGTGAATCAATTTTTAAATCAAACCTTATTAGGATTAACGGATAAAACAATTGATATGGCAGAATTTGCCAGACAGCCAGAAAAATTAATAGCGCGGCTTGGCATTCAATAAAAAAATAAATCAAAGACCTGGATAAAGCACACATGAATATACCTTCCTGGATTCAAGATGCAATTTTTTACCAAATATTTCCAGATCGATTTGCGAATGGTGATCTATCCAATGACCCGCCCAATGTTCAACCCTGGGGATCACCGCCAACCCCCCACCATTTTCAGGGAGGTGATTTTAAAGGGATCATGCAGCGATTTGATTATTTATTGGATTTAGGGATTAATGCCATCTATCTTAATCCTATTTTTTTATCCCCCTCGACTCATCGCTATAACACGGTTGATTATTACCGGATTGATCCTCGTTTGGGAACGTACCAGGATTTTCAAGAGCTGTTGAAATTAGCCCATTCCCATAAGGTCAAAGTTATAATTGATGGTGTATTTAACCACTGCGGGCGTGGATTTTTTGCATTTGCCGATGTCTTAGAAAATCATGATAACTCACCTTATATGGATTGGTTTCACATTAAGCGGTTTCCATTAGGCGCATATTCGAAAGGGGATGCAAAAAATTATCAAGCCTGGTGGGGAATAAAGAGTTTACCGAAATTTAACACCAATAATCCCGAAGTCAGACGGTATTTATTGGATGTTGCCCGCTATTGGGTTGAACAAGGTATTGACGGCTGGCGTCTGGATGTTCCGAATGAAATTGATGATGATGCCTTTTGGGCTGATTTCTACGAGGTGGTGCGGGGAGCAAATCCGGAGGCATATATTGTCGGAGAAATTTGGGAGGTTAATCCCCGGTGGGTTGGTGACCATCATTTTGATGGGGTTATGAATTACCCATACCGATCAGCTATTATTGACTACCTTAATGGAAAAATTACCCCCGATAGAGTACACCAGGCAATTACAGAAGTAATCAAGGCCTATCCAAAGGAAAATGTATTTACCCTCTATAATTTGCTCGGGTCTCACGACACTGAACGAATCCGAACGATGCTTCAAGATAACCTGGAGAAGGTAAAGCTGGCTATGTTGTGGCTGTTTTCGCTGCCAGGTGCCCCAGCAATATATTATGGAGATGAAATTGGCTTGTCTGGTGGAAAAGATCCAGATTGCCGGCGTGCGTTTCCGTGGGATGAGTCGAGCTGGTCAATCGAATTACGGGAGTGGGTGAAAAAATTAATAAAAATTCGCGGCGAAGAAGGGCTGCTTCGGCAGGCTGACCTGTTTCCTGTTGTTGTTAAAAATTCACCTTGCCTGCTTTTAAAGCGTGGTGAAGATCAATCTGTTTATATGGTAATGAATCCGACCGGAAGTACTCAAAAGATTACGATTCCAGTGAATAAAAACCCGAATGGCGAGATCGCTGATTTGCTGGGGATGTGTTCAACAATCCAAATCGATGGCCAACACTTAACGCTTTATCTGGGACCTTACCAAGGGTCCTGGATTAAGGTCAAATAACTGTATTTGTCGAGCGTTGCCCTTTTTATGGATTGTTTGTATCCCAGCCGATTTCTTCAGCGGCTATAAATAAATCCGTGACAGAGATAATGCCCACCAGATCATGGTTTTCATCCACTACAGGAATGTGGTGGATGTTTTTTTCTTGCATCAATAATGAGCATTCTTTTAATGTCCAATCGGGTTTGGCATAAAAGATCGGGTAGGTCATAATTGCACGAACCGAATAATTCGCCGGGTTTCGTTCTGCTGCGATGATTTTGTCTCGAATATCTGTTGTGGTTAGAATTCCATATTCTAAGTTTTGTTGATCTACCAGGACAACCAGGCTGTGAATATGCCGGCGCCTCATCAAAGTTAATGCATAAGAAACACTGCTGTCTGGATCAATTACCACAACCGGGGAACTCATCCAATCTTGGACCAGGTGTGACATGGGCGTTCCTTTTTTCTTAACGATGGAAAGGATCTGAATATACTTCGTCAGTTTTGGCAGCCATTACAAAATCATTGCGATGCAGTCCGCGAATCGCATGGGTCCACCAGGTGATGGTTACTTTTCCCCATTCGATTAGAATGGATGGATGGTGATTTTCTTGTTCTGCAATTTCACCAACATGATTTGCAAAGGTGAGCGCTTGAACAAAGTCTTTAAATTTATATTCCCTGGTTAAGCGCTTGATATCTCCAACCTGGATTACTTCCCAATGGGGAACTTCTTTATGAAAGACATCGATTTCAAAGTCCTGCAAGGTAGGCAAACCACCTCGACAAGGCACGCAGCGTTCTGTCGTCAATTTCATGGTTCCGACTCCAAATCCATCAGACTCATCGTATACCATTATAACGAAATCTTGATTAGAAAAGTCAAAAAAGCCGCTCGAAGATTTGAGCGGCTTTTAGCGGTTCAGATTAAGGCTGTAATTAATTTGGCTATTTGATATTCCGACAAGGTCAATGCGGAGAGCATTTTTTGGGCAATTTGATAACTACTGACAAGATTTTCCATCAGTTGGGCTGTAGATCCTTGTGGTGATCCGGCGGTCTGGAGAAGCGCGCAGACCAGCATCCACCAGATAAATTCTTCAAAGGCTTCCTGGTTGAACCAGAGAATATCGTTATAACGATTAATCCCTAAGAACCGCACAATTTCTGGTTCCGAGAGCCATGCTTCAAGAATTCGTTGATCGGTTTTGGTGCCCAATGTGTCAAACCAGTTTTGTTGGGAGATCAGAAGCCTGAGTGTAAAGTATAAGCGGTTAAGATGCTCCTCTTTAATACCTAACTGACGCGCCGATTCGATCACTGGGTCGGTAAGCCGCCATTCATCCAGCCAACTTACACTGAGGGATTCGTAATTTTTCTCTTGTTTTAATAATCCAAGGTCCTGGATAAACAAGCTGGAGAATAATGCAATCCAACGAGCAGGGTCTTTATCAAAACCGGCCTGTAGGTATTGAATCGCCTCAGCAGCCTGACCTGAAGCTGGAACCTTGAGCGCGTTTTGGAGATTGCCGAACGTTAAGGCCAGTTCCAATTTGTTGCGCAGTCGGGTTGCGACCTGATCTGGGTTAAGAATTGTTCCAGTTAATATCTCAATCCCACGTGGCAGCAGGTTAAATTTTTCTACAGCTTCATCTAATAGACCTTCAGGCAGCTGATTTGCCTGTTGTGTAATTCGGTTGGAAAGTAAGAAATTCAAATATCCGGGATTGGCAATCTGACTAAAGGGTTGTTGAATGGGCTGTAAGAATAATTCTCGAATGGCTTCTTCGATACTGGGTACTCCACGACCGTTCAGATATTCAGTCAAACGCTTGTAAGACCCATATTCATCATCAGTAACTTCACGGAAATCCATAAAGACATAAGATTTATACGCTCCAAGGTCGAGGAATAAACCTCGATTTTGGATTTCTTGAGAAGAGTGGATAAATTCCTGCCCACTAACGGAATCACGGAAAATTGTATAGGTATTTTCCCCTCCGTGGATTTGAAGGCCGTTGGCAAGACTTTCCTGGATGATTTTCTTCTGATCTGACCGCCGGGTAAACCCTACAGACCATTTAAGCCAACCGCGGGTATTCCCAAACTTATTATGATACACCACCAAGGCGCGTTCACCACCCAGGCCATTTGAATAAGCGTATACATCTTCATTGACCCAGCCGCCCTCGGTAAAGAAATCGTAAAACAAGAAGTTTTCAACACCGGCAAATAACGCGCGCTTATGCAAAACTGGGAAAATTTCACGTTTATGACGCTCAACCAGATACGGATCTGGTTTTTCATCCCAATACGCTCGCTTAAATTCCATCCCGTATTTCTCGGAATATCCTTCGACCTGTCCATGTCCAAACATAGGAAGACCTGGAAGGGTGGACATGAGAATACATATCCCGAAATACTTATCCCCTTTGCCAAACTGCTCAACGGCAGTTTTTTCATCCGGGTTGTTCATAAAATTAACATACCGCTTTAGAATCTCTGGCTCAAATTCCAGAGTGTTTTTGATCAACGTCCGGTATTTGTTGTTCTCTTCGTTGCGAAGCATGTTCATAAAAGCGCTGTTGTATACGCGGTGCATGCCGAGTGTGCGTACAAAATAGCCTTCCATTAACCAAAATGCCTCTGCCAATAACAAGGTATCTGGAACTTCTTTGGCTACTCGATCGACTACTTCGCGCCAAAATTCTACGGGTACCAATTGATCAAACTGATCTTTTGTCAACCCTTGTTCGGCGCGGGAGGGGATAGCGCCACCTGTACCGGGTTCGGGATACCAGAGTCGGTGGAAATGTTTTTTTGCCAGTGTCATGGCTGCATCAAAACGGATGATTGGTGACCTGCGGGCTACATTTAAAATGGTTTGAATCACCGCTTCTCTTACTTCCGGATTCAGGTAATTTAGCTGGGCGGTGTCATTCCAGGGCATGGTGGTACCATCGTTTCCGTGATACACAAATTTGGTTTGTCCGCTGGCATAATCCACTCGTTTGAACACCACGGCAGCATCTGTGCGTGAGAAATAATGATCCTCCAAGAAAATGCCAATTCGGTGATCCGCAGATAAATCCGGGCCATTAAAGGTGTACGAAGGGAATGGGCTGTAATCCAAGGATATGAACCAGTCTGGATGTTCTACAACCCAGCTTGAGTCAATGCCCATGTGGTTGGGTACCATGTCTGAAGCCATGCGAATCCCGTATTTCCAGGCCCGGTCGCGCAAATCGTTATATGCTTGTTCGCCGCCTAAATCATCGGCGATTCGGTAATCGGAAAGGGAATACGCAGAGGCAATGGCTTCTTGATTTCCACAGAGCTGCTTAATCCTTGCGGAGGCTTTTGAGCGCTCCCATAAACCAATCAGCCATAAACCGGTAAATCCACTACGGGCTAATTCTTCTAGTTCTTCATCAGGAATTTCATTGAGATAGTGAATACCTCGTTGATATTTTTGACTTAATTGATCCAGCCAAACATATGTGTTTTTCGCCATCAATACCAATCGGGGCATCCACTCACGATCTGGACTAAAGTTTTCTGTTTCTTCCTCTACGATTTTGACTCGGTCGTAAACAGGGATCGGAATTGGACCGGGACCGGCAAAGCTCGTTTTTGTTTCTTCGCGAATAAAGTCCAGGCTGCTTAACAACCGATATAAATAGCGACCGATGATTTCTACCCAGCGTTGACGGATAAAATCTAACTGGTCAAATAATGAATGTGGATGAGCCAGCGCAGGCGCACGTAAAACATCGATTAGATTCTGGTTGTCTGGGCCAAATTTTGGTTGAGTTTCAAAGAAATGATAAAGAGTTTGAATGGATTGGGTGTAGATAGTTTCAGTTTGGAGGGTCTGGTCGTCAAATAATTCCTGGTAATTCGATAATGCTGGATTTTTATTGGATATCCAAAGCATGAGAATCTCTTCCAGGGTATTCACCCGATTGGATTCTCCATTGGTGAGCGAATCAAGATATTCGTTGGCGGTTAATTCACCGCGGTACACTGCGGTGGGAGGGAATTCGGTCGTAAAACTGGTGAGTAATTTTGCCACAGCCGGACTGCCAAGCTGCCGTTCAAGGTAGGTTAAGGCTTCGTGCATCACGCGGGGATTTTTTTGTTGGCGGTACATTTCAAGGACGAGATGTAAAACTTCGTCAATCAATCCCATTGCGTTGATTTCGCCTGCTTTCACTGCTTTTTCGGGGTAGGAAAGTAGATCACGTTGCTGGTTTATCTTCTGAGCAAAAGTACGCACTGCATGAAAATTGGCAAAGATAACATTACCATTAAATGAAAACAAGGATACATCTAGTTTGTATCGATCTCTTGCCTGGCGTGATACATGAAATTCCATCATCTTTCCCTCCTCCATCAGCACAGTTTGTATAAATTATACCAATCCAATGGTAATTCAGACCAAAGATAACCTGACCAATCCTGGCAGGTTAGGACAATGTTGGAGTGAACAGCTCAGGGATTGCGCACCATTCGCCTTTTTGATTTTCCACTTCTACACTGGTGATGAGTTTTTGTTCTGCAAGTAGTTTGTGAATGGCTCGCTGAGTATATTCTGGCTTCCATCCAAACAATTTCTGGATATCTTTTTCCCGAGCAGCTCCTACTGATTGGATATACAGCCAAATAAGATGCATTCTGGCCTGCCCTTCGGTTATGGGGCGGGCTTGTTCGGCAAGCGCAGGATAGTGGCGGTGTGTCAAATCGTAAATAAAGGCGTAACGCCAGGCTCCAGCCTCAGCAATCCCCGTTGGCAGAACTTTGAGTTCAATCTGCAATTGATCAATAGCGCGATTAAAACGCGTGGTACTTTCGGCGCTGGATAATCGGGCTGCTTTCCTTAGAGAAATGGTATCTAGCGGGCCTTCATTGAGCAAGGCTTCGTAAACAGATTTTGCCTCTTGGGGTAACAGGCCTTGTTCATATTGTTCCAAATAATCGAATTCAGGATCGCCGTAGTTTGGAGAAAGCGCATAAAAATAGGGGATCGTATCCAATGAAATTATGGTATTGCGGCGGCGTAAAATTCGCGCGTAGTACCAGACGTGTTTGCCTAACAATTCATCTTTCCATCCCCAGGTGATATGACCCGGATCATCGTGTTCATCCGCCACAGGGCGGTCTCCGGCAACAGCAGCCCAAAGACTTGGTAAACAAATATCTTGAATCGGCCAGAAAAAAACAAACCCCCGTTGGTTTACAAATTGAATAGCCTGTTCTTTGGTTTTAATGCGCAGGTTTGAAGTTAAGTGAAAGGTATTCGCTTGATAATCGGTTAGTTGTTGATTAAAGAGGAATGGCATAGAAAAAATCCTCGGACATTTTTTCTAATATTACCTGAAATCAGAGTTGTTGGAAAGAGAAAACCTATTGACTCTCAAAATTATTAATGTTATTCTATGAACGTCCCAAAATTATATCTAATATCAAAAATCAAAGATCTAAGATCCAAGATCGGAAATCCAAATATGGAAACTTCTGAGACCTTGACCCACAAACAACTTCGGCATTTGGTAGCCGACCGGTTACGTTCTGATATTTTGGAAGGAAAATTAAAACCCGGTGAATGGCTTCGCCAGGAACGGTTAGCCAGCGAATATGGTGTCAGCCAGATGCCCGTTCGTGAGGCGTTAAAAGAATTGGCCAGCGAAGGATTGGTTGAGCATGTTCCGTATCGGGGTGCTCGGGTAGTTGCTTTTAGCGCAGATGATGTCGAAGATTTGTATTTATCGCGTTGGTTTTTGGAGGGTAAGGCAGCCCGGTATGCGGCTTTGGCAATCACTGAAAAAGAATTGGTTGAACTCAGATCTATCCAGCGGCAAATGGCACGAAATTTGGATCCTGAAAATATTTCCAGGTATCGAGAATTAAACCGTTTATTTCATCTCGGTGTGATTAATGCGTGTGGAAGAACCTATTTAATCCGCACCTTGAATCAAATGTGGGATGCGTTTCCCAGTATGTTGTGGAGCAATTTTTCATTAACCGCAACTAATCCGTTACCGCAGCGGGATGCTACAGATATGGATGAACATATTGCCATCATTGAAGCCTTAGAAAAACACAATCCCGATG
>JAJUJY010000180.1 GCA_029265085.1 Chloroflexota bacterium | reverse complement strand
TGGCAGCGACTTAAAATATTCGTATAGTTGAATGTCGGTCACTGCCAGAAAATCCATCAGCAGGTTGGGGCTGATCTTTTCGGCCGCTTTGACCCAGGCCGCATTGGATTCGTTAATCCAGGCGAGCAGTTGATCGAAATCCACCGGGGCAGCCGGAGTTGAACCAGCGGGCCGGTCCCGCCCAAAGGACAACCGCCCAATGCTCCCGCCCAGCAGGTGAGCCGTCACATCTTTAACTGTCCAGGGCGCGCAAACGGTCGGTTTCGCCCAGTCTGCCGGAGAGAGCCGGCGCAGCAGGGCCAGCAGTTCGGCGGCCAGCGGGGGGAAAAGATCAACGGTGTGAATGGATTGCAGGGGTTGCAGATTCATGGATCGGGTTCCTTTCTGGTCTGATTATGCCACAAGCGTGCGCGATGTGGGGAGAAGTTGTCAGTTGACAGTCGCCAGTTGCCAGTTGTCAGCACCTGCAACCTGGTTTTCCGGCTGATCTCTGACCGCTGACAGCTTTTTTTGCAACCTCCTCCCTGTTTTTCCGTATAATTATTCCATACCACTCTTCTCTTCGATAAAAATTGGGTGGAATAGCTAAGTTCATAGGTCAACATACGTCTATCCTGACTTGCGGACCAGGGCAATTTTGCGGGGTTGATTGTCTTTCTGTGATGGATCGCGGCAGCATATGGGAGCGAATTAATGAAAACAGCGGTATCTTCGAAGCGTTTATTTTTCCGAAAGGCGGGGCGTATCATGTTAGGAATCCTTTTCACATTTATTGCCATCATCCTGATTTTTGGGGGGATCTTGCTCGCATGGAGTCCTGGCAAAGCACAGCCTTTCGTGGACGAAAACGGGAATCCATTGGCGAACAGCATTTCTGAAAAGATTCAGGTCAACATCAACGGCCTGGATCAGGGCATATTTATCAAAAGCAAAAATAAGGATAATCCCGTGCTGCTCTTTGTCCACGGCGGGCCGGGCATGCCGGAATACTGGCTGACCCAAAACTACCCCACCGGGCTGGAAGAGCACTTTACGGTGGTGTGGTGGGAACAGCGCGGAGCGGGGCTTTCTTACCGCCCGGATATCCCGGCTGAAACCATGACCGCCGAGCAATTTGTGGCCGATACCCTGGAAGTAACCCAGTATCTGCGCAAGCGCTTTGGCAAGGAAAAGATCTATCTCATGGCGCATTCGTGGGGCAGCTATATTGGCATTCAGGCAGCCGCGCAAAGACCGGATTTATATTACGCCTACATCGGCATGGGGCAGATTTCGTTCCAGATCCAGTCCGAGCAGATGGCATACGAATATGCGCTGGATTATTACAAACAGGTTGGCGACACCAAGATGCTGAAAAAGCTCCAGGCCGCACCGCCCACCTTGACCGTCCCGCTGCCCAAAGCGTATGAGGCATTGCGCGATGCGTACATGCACGGCGCAGGCATCGGCACAACCCGCGAGATGAAATCGGTCATCAGCGGAATTTTCCTGCCCTCCTGGCAGTTCCGCGAATATACCCTCGCAGAGAAGTTCAATCTCTGGCGCGGCAAAATCTATTCACGTTCCAGTGCGTTTGACCTGTGGAATAAAATGCAGGCCACAGACCTTTCCCAACAGGTGACCCGGCTCGAGATTCCCGTCTACATCCTGCATGGTGTGTATGATTACACCTGTGCTTATCCGCTGGCAAAGGAATACTTTGAGAAGATCGAAGCACCCGTGAAAGGCTTTTACACTTTCGAAAATTCAGCCCACAGCCCAGTCTTTGAAGAGCCTGAAAAGGTTATGCAGATATTGCTGACGGATGTGCTGGCTGGAACAAACCGTCTTGCAGACTCAAAGTAATTGATTTTTGCGGCTGAATTTCTTGAAAAGGAATTAATAAGCGTGGCATATATTCCATTAGAAGGTTCCTTCGCGTTTGGTGACGAAAAAATTTTGGATTCTCAATCTGCCAATCCAAGGATTCTTATATTTACCGAAGGAACAATCTTTGGCCCAAAACATTGGTGGGAATTTTTTAACGATACAGGTTATATACCCATCGGGAAGAGTGTTGAAAAAATCCAGGGTTGGGACAGACAGGGTGCCCGGATTTCTTACCTGACTTCATGCCGGCGGCCTGCTGATGCGGCGATGGTGCGAGAGAATTTGTTGACCGCACATTTTCCGGGGGATTATCTGTATTATCGTGGATCACAAGAGCAATATCGTGATATTGCCGAACAACTGGTTCCGGATATTTTGATCGAGGATGATTGCAGAAGTATTGGCGGTCAGTGGCAAATGACCATCACCCATGTGAAGCAGGACGTGAAACAGCAAATCTGTTCCGTTGTGGTCAGGGAATTTCAGGGAATCGATCATTTACCAGCCGATTTGCAGCAATTAATCTCCTGGAATCATATCGCTCGGCGTTGAATTGTTTACAAAAGGAAATGATCTTGCTGGTTAGGATATTGCCCGGCTGCCCAACAAAAAGATTTTTGAAATGCTTCAAAATACTTCATCTATTCGACACTGGATCACTTAATAAGCTGAACAAACATGCCAAAACAACTCGTCTCGATTCAATCAATTCCTGCAATCGTCTGGGGATATCCCTCGAACCGTGTGTATATTTATGTTCATGGCATGATGTCACGAAAAGAAGATGCTGAACGATTCGCCGAGATTGCGGCCAACAAATGTTATCAGGTCATCAGTTTTGATCTTCCTGAGCATGGCGAAAGAAAATTCGAAGACTATCGATGTACAGTTCAAAATGCTGTATCTGATTTGCGAAAAATAAGTGACTTCGTAACACAAAAATGGGAACACATTTCTTTATTTGGAAACAGCCTGGGGGCGTATTTCAGTTTAGTGGCATATCAGAATTTGAAGTTTGACAAATGTCTGTTTGTTTCGCCTATCCTCGATATGGAAAACCTGATCCAGAACATGATGAAATCTAACAATGTAACCGAGGATTTGCTTTTTGAAAAAAAAGAAATACCGACACCCTCCGGAGAAACAATCTCCTGGCCTTATTATCAATTTGTCCGAGAGAATCCAATTCTTAAGTGGGATTCACCCACGCATATTTTTTATGGCTCAGAAGATCATTTAACACCAAGAAAAATCGTTGATGCTTTTGTGGCAAGATTTCATTGCGAGCTGGAAGTGCTGAAAAACGGAGAACATTATTTTCAAAAGAAAGAGCAATTGGAAATATTTGACCGCTGGTTACAGGCGGAAACCTAAAAAAATTGGATGCTGCCCTGCATCATCCGATGATCTCAACGAAAAGACATCAGGGCACGGAGAAGAAGCGGCGAGTGGGTATTGGTGAGTGGCGAGAGGTCGCCAGTCGTCAGTTGCCAGAATCTGCGGCCTGCTCCCCGGTTTTTGGCTGATAGCTGATAGCTGATCGCTGATGGCTGACCGCTGACAGCTTCTTTGCTGCCCCCTGTTTTATGGCATAATACCCTCATCCCGTTCCAGGAGCATTGATCCTATGCAACCGACTTCTTCCGGACCCCAGCCCTATTCTCCCGCGGAGCGCCGCGCCCGCGCGGACGCCATCGCGGACCGCTTGCGTGCGCATTTTGGCACAGACCTCGTGGCGCTGGGGATCTACGGCTCGATCAGCCGCGGCACAGACGGCCCCTATTCGGATATTGAAATGCACTGCGTGGTGCGCGGGGAGGGTATCGATACCGCCTTTGAATGGTCCGAAGGTCCCTGGAAGGCGGAGGTGGATGTATATAATGAAGAAACATTTCTTGCCCGTGCTGCCGAACTGGACGAATTCTGGCCGGTGACGCATGGGGCATACGCGCAGGTCTTACCGCTTTTTGATCCGCAGGGGATCTTTCCGCGCGGCAGGGAAGCGGTCTTTGCTCACTCAGGGGCTGAATTTGATGCAATGATACGCGAGGTGCTGGTCGGCGACCTGTACGAGGTGGTTGGGAAGGTGCGCAATGCGGTAATCAGCAGCCGTCCGGCCAGCCTGGCTGCGGAGCTGGTGGATGCTGCCCGGTATGCGGCCTGCCTGGTTGGCCTTGCCCAGCGGAGGTTGTTCACCTCCAGCGCGGTGATGTTTGACGAGGCGCTTTCGCTGCCTGACCTCCCGGCTGGATTGGAGGCTTTCCTGCGGCTGGTGGCGAGCGGTGATCTGCGTGACAACCAGCATGCCATGCAGGCAGTGAATGCGCTCTGGGCGGGCATGGAAGCCTGGGCGAAAAACCGCGGACTTTTACTCTACTGCGGTCTGGATGAGGTATTGGCGGAGCACGATTAGAAAGTGCAATCAGCTCGTTGGGTTGGGTGGAACGGCACTATGGTAAAAATCAATTCTTCACTGGTCCAGCCCCGCAATCCAACGAAGAGTGCAAGAGAAGAAGTGGCGAGTGGGATGTGGTGAGCGGCGAGAAGTTGACTGTTGCCGAATCTGTTACCTGCAACCTGTAACCTGGTTTTCTGCCTGCCGCCTTCTTTCACGCCGTTGTATAATATTTGTAGGGGGGAAGTAGTTGTCGAAATCATTGTGAAATGAGCGGCTTACCAGTACGTTAATCCAAAATTACAGTTACCCACCACAACTTTATAGGATAACAATTGCCTTTTTACTTGATTGATAGATCGCCGATCAAGAAAGGAACAATGGTTATGAAAAGGATTGCTGAATGGATTAAGAAACACCAGGTCGTGGCATTCTTCATCATAGCCTTTGCAATTACCTGGCCTGGGCTTTTCCTGTATTATTTCATCTTCCCCGGGAACCAGATCGTAGAAATTCTTTGTTCTCAGGTGGTTTTTAGCCCTGCGCTGGCAGCCATGCTGATCTCAGCAATCGCAGAACCTTCCCCCAAGAGTGGGAGCAGGATTGTGCGGTGGACAGCCTTTATCATCTCATGGATCGTCTCTTCCATCGTCCAGATACTGTATTTCTGGAAAATAACCCAGGTAAACCTTTCCACCCCAATTATTGTCATTAGCTGCGTCTTTGCCCTTTTCCCTGCCTGGGTGCTTTCAAGCGCGTATGCCAGGACTCCGGGAGTACGGAAGCAGTTTGCTACGCTTTTAAAGCCGAGAGGTCCGGCAATCTGGTATCTGGTTGTTTTTCTGATTTTCCCCGGCATACTACTCTTGTCAATGGGAATTACCAGGCTTTTGGGCGGCCAAGCGGATTTTTTCCTTAAAAACCTGGGCATCAAAACGGTAACGATTATCCTGCTTCTTGAATACCTGCGCGGCTTCCTGATGACCGGCGGAATTAATGAAGAGAGCGGCTGGCGGGGCTTTGCGCTTCCACGCCTTCAAGCGCGTTATCCCGTTATCCTATCCGCAGTGATTGTGTGGTTCTTTTGGGCGCTCTGGCATATCCCGTACGATATTGGCCGGGACGAACCGGTAGCCTGGATTCTTGAAAATCGGATTCTCTGGAATCTGATGGTATCAATCATCATGACCTGGCTTTATAACCGCACAAATGGCAGCATCCTGGCACCGGCTCTCTTTCATCCAGCCATGAATACTTTCGGGAATCAATTTTCGATTACTTTGACCGGTAGAATTCTAATCATTGCCGTGGCAATCTTCGCTATTGTTTCTGACCGTATGTGGAAGAAGCTCCCTGCGGAAAGCCTTTCTGTCCATAAACCGAGTGTATGAATAAATATGCATCTGGTATGCATGGTTTGCACCCAGGATACGGCCAAAACGAAATTGTGAAAAGGTTTTGATTCACAAGATATTGGCAGTGCAATTGTTCGCTGTAAAAAATGTGGTCCAATTATGAAAACGAAAACTGCTGTTCCGGTACGTTTTTCCCGTTTGTTGAAATCTCTGGTTTTCCTGGGTGCATTCGGATTCCTGCTGGCCGCTTGCACCGCCTCGATTTCACCGGCAGCCGTGCAGGCGCCTGTCCAGCCGCAGACGGGTGGGAGCCAACCGGTGATTTCACAGGTGGTAAACCGCCAGGAAGTGATTAACGGTTATTACTATTTCTTCCAGGATATTTATTTTACCGATCCGGACGGCGACGCCGCTGCTGCGACCTATGCGATCGTCTCATCTAGCCTGCCGTATTCTTTGACGCTGCCCGACACCCCCATTGAATCCACTCCCGAGCAGCAAAAAAGCGGCGCGCTTTTCGTTGAAACGACCGCCTGCTGGCAAAAAATGGAACTGGCATACGCGGTCCGCATCCGGGATCAGGCCGGCAGCTTAAGCGAACCTGTGCTCATGCGCATGTCCTGCGCAACGCCTCCACAGGTGGATGCCGGACAGCTCCTGGTCTCTGGCCTCAGCATGGTTTTACCCGTTGGCGCGGTCCTGTTGTTGATGTTCTGGCTGCTGTTTCGCAAGCACCCCGCAGACAGACTGCCGGCGATTCGATCCACGGTTTTGTTGGTTCTGCTCATCATGGTCATCCAATTATTGCAGGGGTTTCTGCATGAAGGCGGTCATTCGTTGTATTTGTTCGTTCGCGGTGTGCCCATCACGCTGTATGTCCATCCCTTCTTTTTTTCCGGGTTTTCCAGACCGCTCATCCCTGCATCCGGCATTTCATACGATATTCTTGGCTCGGCAGCCGCTTTGCTGGTGTGTTCGTTGGTGACCATCCCCCTTTGGAAACGCCGTTCCTTTACTCTCCTTCCATGGGTGCTCCTCTTTCCATACAGCGCAATGATGGATGGATTCAATGTGATGGGGTTGATGGGTGACTTCCAAAACGTGATTCAAAAAACCGGGCTGCCCGCTGCTCCGTTCCTGGTGCTGGGTGCTTTGTTGATGGGCATCGGGATCCTCTCTTTCTTTTCGCTGCTCCCCCTCACCGGACTGGATCCGCGAGGCAATCATGCCCTGTTCGTTCTTCCGGCGGCGATGTGGCTGATCAGCGTTCTCTCTCTGCTGGTGGCTCATGGGTTTGTGCCAGGTTCGCCCATTAACCTTGAATACTTTGCAGGGCGCGAGATCCTTCTTTCTGTCAACAAATTTTTGTTCCTGGTGATTGGGGTGCTGCTTGCTGTGCTCTATGTTACCCTCTTTCGCTGGCTGTATCCCCGGCTGCCGGGCTGGCTGCGTACCGAAACGGCGGCACTGACCTGGAAAGACCTGCGCCTGCCCGCCATTGTATGGGCTGCCAGTCTGGCGATTGGCCTGGTGATTGTGATTTAACGGGGTTAATATCCTGTTGCCAGGTATGCCGTAGGGTGGGGCTGCCAGGGAAAATGTTGAAATGCTGACCGCTGACGGCTTCTTCCCTGAAGTATCCCTTTTTCCTCGGATGTATAATTAATCTATCCCTAAGAAATTAAAGGTTGCATTCCAATACTAATAATTTGAGACGGTAGTGAGTGGGGCTCGGATAAGAATTGAGACCTATAAAGATCTCGCAGCTGTAATTGGGAGGTAGGTCAATGAATACTCTCCGATCCATTGCGGCAAATCACCCCGTCTTATTTGTGATCGCAGCGATAATCATCTGGTTAGTCTTGTTGATTGCATTTATGGGGGCAGCTTCCACCGTTTTCCGGAAACCTTACGATCATTTCATCCCAGGCACGGTTGGGCGGCTGGTTGTTTTGATTGGCACTCTCTTGCTGTTGTGGGCGTTGGGCTGGTTGAAGCCAGCCGGTGTCACACGCCTGGGCAACTGGCAGATCTGGTTAATTACCCTGGGCGGGTTGATTTACATAGCCATTGCCAGCCTGGTTGCCTTTTTTGGCAAGGCGGCTTTTGATTTTTCAAACCTGATCCAAAACCCTGAAGCCCGCACAATTACACTATTGATGTTCATGGCGGGCATCAGTGAAGAAATCATGTTTCGCGGATTGGTGCTGTATGGATTGGTCAAGGCTTGGGGCAGTACCCCCCCTGGGATTATTGGCAGTGTTTTATTGGCCTCGCTGCTTTTCTCGATCTTACATGTCGTACAGGTTTTCGCCAATGGGATTTCACCCGCATCGGCGGTGGTTTTGATTTTGCAGACGATGTTGATTGCCGTATGGTGGAGTGCCGTGGTTCTTTTGGTCGGCAGCATATGGCCGGTT
>JAJUJY010000182.1 GCA_029265085.1 Chloroflexota bacterium | reverse complement strand
CATTGCCACCTGTCCGGCGCCGACGCGCACCGCGCTGCGAGCCACGTCAATGGCTACGTTGCCGCCGCCGATGACAATGACGTTGCCACTGAGTTTTGTGTTATCTTGGAGGTTGATGTTGCGTACAAAGTCCACGCCGGCGATCACGCCTTCGGCGTCTTCACCCTCGATGCCGAGTTTGCGGCTGCCCTGAGCGCCGATGGCAAGATAGAAGGCTTCAAAGCCTTGTTTGCGCAGATCGTTCAGGCTGACGTCTTTGCCCACTTCAATGCCGGTTTTGAATTCAACACCCAGTTCTTTAAGGATGTCTATTTCGGCGTTGACGACGGATTTTTCCAGACGGAAGGAGGGAATGCCCAGGGTCAGCATACCACCAAGCACTTTTTGTTTTTCAAATACGGTTACCTGATAGCCTTCCAGGGCAAGGTAATAAGCACAGGAAAGCCCGGCAGGTCCGGCGCCGACCACGGCGATTTTCTTGCCGTAATTGTGTCGGATTCTGGGCATGTAGCGAATATCTTTGTTCAGGTCCTGCTCAGCAATAAATTTCTTGATTTCATCAATCGCCACCGGGTCGTCGATATCGCCGCGGGTGCAGTCTGATTCACATTTGCGCGGGCAGATGCGTCCACAAACAGCCGGGAAGGGGTTTTCGTTTTTAATCAGCTCAAGCGCTTCGGTGTAGCGTCCTTGTGAAGCCAGTTTAATATACCCCTGAACGCCAATGTGAGCAGGACAGTTGGTCTTGCAGGGGCTGGTGCCGGTATCTAAGACATATTTGCGGTTGTAGCGGTAATCCACGTTCCATTTTTCGGGACCCCATTCCGTATCACGCGGGGATTCGCGTTTGGGGAGAACGATGGGGGTGGTGCCGCAGATTTTTTGACCAAGCTGCAGTGCATTCACCGGGCAATTGGCGACGCATTCACCACAGGCAACGCATTTTTCTACGTTAACCTGGGCGATGTAGTTGGAGCGGATCATGTCGGTGTTGTAGTACATTTCCGCGTTTCTTAATGCAAAACATGAGCATCCGCAGCAGTTGCAGATGGCATGGGTTTTACCAACGCCGTCCATGTTGGGAATGCTGTGCATTAAACCGTTTTCTTCTGCGCGTCGGATGATGTCGAAGGCTTCCTCACGGGTAATCTGGCGTCCGCGGCCGGTGCGGATGTAAAATTCCGCGGCTTCCCCCATTTGAATACACATATCTTCCTTTAAATGCCCACAACCTTCGCCCATCACCTCACGGGAGGTGCGGCAGGAGCAATCTGAGACGGAAAAAATGGTATTGTCGTTCAGGTATTTGGAGATCTCTTCGTAAGAGGCGTGGCGGGTGTTTCCATCAATCGAGCTTTCAATGGGAATCACGCGCATTGCCCCAACCCCCAGGGGGAATAAACCAGCGATCTTGGGACCCCGGCTCTTGCCGTACCCATCAAATGCCTCGCCAATTTGCGGATATTTTTTGACGTTTTCTCGATTGTTGACCATCATTTCCATGATGCCCGGAACCCAGACCGGATGCCAGAACTTATCCACGCCGTCCTTCTCATTCACGGTACAGGCGCCAGCCGTGGCAAGCTCCCATAACAGGCGGGTGGTCTCTTCCAGTGATTTGCCGCACTTCGCGGCAATCTCTTCCGCGGACTGTGGTTTGTTCAGCTCAAGGCACAGTCCTACTTCTGCCATCTCGTCAGTAACGACCGCCTCCAGCAGCTTATATTCAGGATCGCTTGTTGTAATCGCATCCTTTGCTCCCATCTTTTTTCTGCTGACTTTATTCGCATACTCCAACACTTTTTGCTTGGTCGCCATTTCGGATTCCTCTCAAACAAATATTTTTATTAACGACAATTCCAGGTTATCGATCCACCTGGTTTATTTCATAATTGATGCACAGACTCTGATGGATTAGGGGATAAATTTGGTAAGTTGGGATTCAATGGTGTGGTGGCGCGTCGAGCCAGCGGGGCATCCCGTTCCATCTTGTTAAGAAAAAATGGTTATTTCTCTCTATGCATTTTACACGATAAAATACCGAACGATAGTTATTTTTTGGATTTTTTTGTTGTGATGATTGTCACAATTAAAATGAGTAGAGAATAATGGCCACTTTTGGAAGTGCGTGTGTGAAGTCAGAAACATCTCACTAATTTCAAGGAGATGAATGCGACATGATTGTTTTTATCTACCGTGTTATCTGCGGGCATTCCGGATGGTGCGCTATATTGATTGGAAGCGACTTGTACTTTACTGAATGTTTCCATGACGCTGGCAAGAGTCTGCTTTTTTTTTTTGGGTGACTGTAATTATTGCTATAACGATTTGCCAGCAAAAGGCCGCTATAGCCGGTTAGCCAATTATTGTAAAAAATCGATTAAATAATGTATATGACCAGATGGCGCCAATGTTCGCAGTACCAATATTTCCACATTTGTGCCAAACAATGAAGAATCAACCATGCCGATAACTTAGGGAATGCGTTATACTGAATTAAATTAGCTCGTTCAAAATTATTGTTGAAATTAGTTAAAGTTATTTTTTTGATAGTATTCGTTAAGGCTTTAATAGAATAATTCCAATACCCTTATTACACGTCACTGACGTGGGTATTTAATATATTTCTTTCTCCATATCTATAAGCAGATTTTTTTGCCAATAAGGAGATGATTTACCGTGGATTACCTGAAATTATCCTGGTTAGGCGCACCAATTATTGAAATTAATCATCATCCTATCAATATGGAGACTCGAAAGGCTGCAGCCCTTTTGGCTTATTTAAGCCTTTCTTCAGAAGCTTTACCGCGAGATATGCTGGCCGCATTTTTATGGCCAGAGTATGATCAAACACACGCATTTGGTAATTTAAGGCGAACTTTGTCATCAATCCAGCATTCATTAGGGCACGGAATCCTGGTGAGTACGCGAGAGAAAATTGGTCTTAATTTTGAAATTAATTTTTGGCGAGATACCGAAGAATTTTTTAATTTACAAAAACCTGTACATAAGCATAATCATCTTGAAATATCCCAGTGTAGTGAATGTGTTGATCGTCTCAAAAAGGCAGCTGCGCTCTACCGCGGGGACTTTCTTGCCGGAATGAATTTACGAGATTGTCCAGAATTTGACAACTGGCAATATTTACAACGAGAAGGTTTTCGGTCAAATTACGCTTTATTGCTCGAAAGGCTTACAAACATTTACCAATCCCTGGGCGAATGGGAAAGTGCGATTTCCACGGCTCGGCAATGGATTAATCTCGACTTCCTTAATGAATCTGCTCAACGAAAGCTCTTTCAGGTTTTAGCAATGGCCGGACAACGTGGGGCTGCAATACGCCAGTATGATGAATATGTGCGGCAGCTAGATGAGGAACTTGCACAACAGCCAGATAAAGAGACTGTGGATTTGATCAACGAAATTCAAAAAGGGGAGATTGTTAAAGTTAATCCAATTCCTGTCAAAAAAGAGGCACATCAAGGTTTACCAGTGCATGATGAGCCTTTGATTCGACTTAAATTGTTTATCCCTCATCCTCGCGAAAAGTTGGTCACACGGCCACAATTGCTATCCAAACTTGATCACTGCAAAACGAGTGCATTAACTTTAATTAGCGCCCCGGCAGGATACGGGAAAACCACCATCTTATCTGATTGGATTAATAGTAACTTCGGTGACAACGAGACTGAGAAATGGTCTGTATGCTGGCTGTCTCTGGATGAAAGTGACAACGACTCAACTCGTTTTTTAAATTATCTTATAGCTTGTCTGGATCCTATTCATAAAAGAGTAAGATCAGCTTCCACCCCCCAAAAAAGTTCCGAGTCCTTAGGCTCTTTAAAATCCCTGCCTCAAATCGTAAATGAATTGCAAGAATTTCATCAGTCCATCATATTGGTTCTTGATGACTACCAATTTATTAATAACCCTGCCATCCACGATGGCGTTTTATTTCTTCTTGAACATTTGCCGGAAAATGTTCACCTGGTGATTTCTACGCGTTCTGATCCACCATTTTCACTTGCCAGGCTTCGCGGACGCAACCAATTAAATGAAATTAGAGCCCATGATCTTCGATTCTCCAGCGAAGAAACAGATTCTTTTCTGAAAACAGTTTTTGATATCGACCTTACCCGTGCTCAAATAGAAAAACTTGAAAATCGAACAGAGGGGTGGATAGCTGGTTTGCAAATGGCTGCTATTTCAATGCAAGGTCGCCAGGATATTAATCAGTTTATAGATTTATTTTCAGGCAGTCATCGATATATCATGGACTATCTGGCCGAGGAAGTATTAAATCGTCAAAGCTGCGAGACACAAAAATTTTTATTACAGACATCCATTGTAGATCGGTTGAACCATTCATTATGCGATGCAATCCTGGATGATAATGTCTATGACGTTGATCCAAATTTCTCACCGTCACAACCGCATCAGCAAGAATCAGTCGATAATAAAGTCGGTTTGCAAGATTTGGAATACTTAAATTTATTTATCATTCCGCTGGATGATCATCGAAACTGGTATCGCTATCACCATTTGTTTTCCGACCTATTGCGCAATCGATTAGAAAAAGTTTCACCTGAATTAGTGCCAATATTGCATAGTCGGGCATCTGCTTGGTTTGAAACTCATGGTTGGTTTGAAGAAGCAATTCACCATTCATTGTTCGCTAAGGATTGGGGTAATGCCGGACGGTTAATAGAAAATCATATTTTGGCCTACCTTGAAGATGGCCAAATGGCAACCGTGATTAAATGGATTGAAAGCCTTCCCCAGGTTGAAATATTAAAAAATCCAAAATTTTGCATATTGGTTGCTGATATATTTTCACAGGCCGGTCGTATTGATCAGATTGACCCATTTCTCAATACGGCTGAAGAATTTCTGACAAGGTTGGATCGCCACCCTGATTTTTCCTCTAGCATAGCGGATGCGAAGATTAATCCTAAAGAATGGATTGTGATCCGAGCTATGATTCCGATTCTTCGTGGTTTGAAGTCGATATGTTCTGGAGATCCGATTGAAGCATTGAAATATACGGAAACAGCATTAAATAGTGTTCCCAATATGGATGTTAAAGAACTTGCCGTATTATTCTGGGTTCAAGGCTGGGCGTATCGAGGTTTGGGAAATCTGGATCGTGCTTTTTGTATTCTAACGAGGGCAAAAGAATATGCAATTCAGTCCAGTTCAAATTTGCATGATATTTGGACGGATCTGGCTATTGTAAATTGGCTAATTGGCAGACTGCCGCAAGCAGTTGATATTTTTACCGATGCATTGAATACGGTTGTCAGTCGGAGTACCAAAAACCAGGCCATTCTTTCAAGAAATGAAGCCCTTATAAGCTATATCTTCTTAGAACAAAACCACCTTGAACTGGCGTATGAATATGCTCAGCGGGCGATTATGCATACCCAATGGTGGCCGAGTAATTTTGTTATTGCAACAGCTTATGCTTGTCTCGCCCAGATATCCATTGCACAAAATAATCTGGATGGTGCTTTATATGCCATTCAAAAAGCCGAGTTGACTTGTAAGAATCGTTTGATGCCCCCATCTGTCAACACTATGATTGATGTGGCCATGGCCAAGGTATGGCTGTTTAAAGGGGATTGGAATTTGTTAGAACAGTGGATTTATCGTGTAAAAGATAAATTTAAATATTGTATAGCGAACAATAAAATGATCGATGAGTATTTAGAAACGCAGTTAATTATGGCGGTCAGGGTTTGGATCGAAAAGACGAAGCGCGATAAAATTTTTGAGCGATACGAAGAATGTGTCGATTGGCTAACATTATTAGAAACCAACTCAAGAAATGCTGGCCGGGTGAATTCTTTGGTCGAAATTCTGGTATTAAAAGCTAGTATTCTTTTTACACAGGGAAAAGTGAAAAAAGCATTTGATTATCTCGCTCAAAGTCTGCCCATTGCTGAATCAAGTGGGTATACAAGAATTTTTCTTGATACAGGTGAAACAGCACGAACAATGCTTAATGCATACCGGCGCAGTGAATATAGTTCGCATAAAGTTTTTATTTCCAATCTTCTTCAAACTTTTGGACCAGTATGCTGTTCGCAAGAAACAATAAAAATACTACCAGAAGCATTGACTCCTCGTGAAATGGAAATTCTTCGGCTGCTTGCCCAAGGGAACAACAATCATCAAATTGCAAAGCAGCTTATCCTTGCAGAAGGCACGATAAAATTTCACGTTCATCATATCTTGGAAAAACTACAAGTATCCAATCGCACCCAGGCAATTATTTGTGCAAAAGAACTGGGATTAATTTAAATTCATAAATGGATTTGCTCCATTAGCCAGCCAACGATGGGGCTATGATTGATTAAAACCGGTAAACAAAACAATCTCTAAACCTAATCTTTTGATAGAAGAAATGTTGACCAATTTGTTTATTATTAAATTTATTTCATCAATGGCGTCAAGTAAAATCAAGAGGGTAGAACAATGTCTTTAATCCAATCGAAGGCATACGGTTTTTCTTATGCGATACAGCTGCGGAATCACGTAGATCATCAGTGGGCAGATTATTTTGCCGGGTGGAGAATTCAAAATTTGGAAAATGGAGAATTCTTGATTCAAAAAGATCATGTTGATGCATCTGAGTTACATGGAATACTAAACAAAATATGTAATTTAAACCTGGTGATCATATCCATTAAAATGGTTAGCGAAACTGGCGATCAGAATAATTTTTACAATCCTTAAAATCGTTACGGGCAGGAGAGACTAAAATTTTTTTGAAAAATTAATGGGTTGTTTTGGGGGTGTAGATGCGGATTACAATTCCAAAATTTGGTCAAGTCACCGCGAGGTGTTGATAATCTCCCTTTGATGCAGCAAAAGGGATCGGCTGAAATCACCGATTAATTTATGGTATAGGTGAGATTTCGGCCTATTACGAAAATCCCCAATTGTTTAATATTCCACATTTGACTGTTTGCCTGGCTTAGCCTACCACTCCTTGTGAAGGCACGTTTAATAGGGAGATAAATTTGTGGTTCGTCTTATCAACGAAGCTGTAAATTCCAAACAATTTGATTATGGGACCCTGCTTTCTCCTGTTCCCATATTGTTTGTGAACACAATATCGCCCTTGTTGTTATAAACATCGATCTTTAGTGTGCAATATTTGCCTTCGCGTGCTGCAAAGTAAGTGCTATCCAATACTTCTACTGGTTGTACCAGCCCGTCTTCCCAGGTGACCACCACTTCTGTGACCTGTGAATTGTGTACATAACCAAACGCTGTCGAATATCCAGAATTCCAAACAGTCGAATTACCCCAATTGCTTACTACAGTGATTGGCGTGGTATTAGCTGGGTAATTAATCTCATGGCATGAACCAGCCCCATTTTTGGTTTTCCAACCAATAATTGGTTTTTTATAAGCTTCAAGTACCATTTCGCAGGTTTTAGCACCACCTGTAATATGATTACCGCTGTATTGAACCAAAACCAAGATTAGATCGTTGATTTCGGATATTTGAATTGCATTCACAGAATTTTTATCGATACGAAAGTCCGCTTGATTTGTGTCTCTAACATGTTGTATTGCAGCTTCTTCTGGGGTAAGCGGCACATTCTGTTTCACTAATGAACAATTCGTTAGTATTAACGCAAAAAAAAGAAGAATTGTCGAATAAAAAAATTTTCGTATCATAATTTCCTGCTCCTCACGATCTCATGTCTTTCTGATCATAACGATGCTTATTAATCGATGATCAAAATATTTTTAAATACCTATCGTTATCGTAGCTACCAACGAAGAAGTTGTCTATGATCGAAAGATAGGCTTTTGGGGGTTGCTCTTTGGTTTATGTTTCTTCATTAAATAAACCAAAATAATTTGAAATATCCATTTCCGGCAACATTCGT
>JAJUJY010000197.1 GCA_029265085.1 Chloroflexota bacterium | reverse complement strand
ATAACAGCCCCCAACTCCGGGCAGTCAAAGCAACCGACAAAGTCAACCAGCACATTGACATCCGGATTATTGCACTGCGCGCCGTTGCGGTAGCCATCTGAGAACGCCGTGACTGGTGGAATGTCCATCCCATCCACCGCGCCAATCACATCGGTCTGGGTCATCAACCCGGCCAAAACACCGGCTAAATAACCAGCCTGCTTATGATCAAATATGACAGAGCGCATATTCGGCGGGTATAAGCCGTCTACGAGTGTCCCAGAATCGAGTACCGCAAAAGCAACCGATGGATATTCCAGGGCAACAATTTTGGTTGATTCATCGGTAAAAAAGCCGACTGAAAAGCAAAGCTTGTTGCCATCCATTGCGCATTGCCGGAGCATAATTTCAACCTCTTCCCATGTATAGGTCGGGTAAACCGTCCCCTGAACCCGCAGCCGCTGCTCGGCTTTGTCCAAACCTTGAATTGCCATTGCATTAAACGGGTTAGGAATTCCGTATTCCGGCAGCAGTACCAGGCCAACTTTCATCACCGCCCGGCCAACCGGTTGAATAACAAACCCTGCGGTAAACAGCAGCAGCGCCAGGGCAGGAATGATCCGCAGGAAAACAACTTTCCACGCAGCACGTGGACTTTCCCTTGTAAACATTGTTCCCTCCTGAGAAAAAAAAACAGGCCTGACAGGACGTCAGGCCAACTGAAGCAACCAAAGCAAATTGTCAGAAATCGATTTGAATACATTATCACTATAGCATATTTTGATCGAAAAACAGAAAGAATCCGAAAAAATTGATTTCTTTCAGTTATTTTTGGGTAACGATCCCGGTAATCCGGTCTCTAATTCTATTTGTAATAGACGATTATATTTAGCCAACCGTTCAGAATGAGTAATAGAGCCAATTTTAATTTGATCTCCACCCCAACCAACCGCCAGATCAGCCAACCAATTGTCTTCTGTTTCCCCACTACGTGCGCTAACGGTCACCATCCACCCAGCTGAACGTGCCAAACAATAGGCCTGATGAGCTTCCGTGAGCGTTCCAATCTGATTAACTTTGAGTAACAACGCATTTGCTGAACGTGTATCTGCTGCTCGTTGAATTCGGCCAGGATTGGTACACAAGAAATCATCCCCCATGATTAATGTTCGCAATCCTAGCCGCTGATTTAGCCAAGGCCAATTATCCCAATCCTCTTCGGCAAGCCCATCTTCAATACTGACGATTGGATATTTTTCAATCCAATGTGCCAGCATATCAACCATCCCATTACTATCTAAGGACATTCCTCCAATCTGATACCGGCCGCCCTCAAAAAAATGACTGGAAGCAACATCCACAGCCAGGCATACATCTTTTCCGGGGACCAGTCCAGCCAACTGAATCGACTCCACCGCATCCGCCAACATCGCCTCATTGCAGGGGAAGTTCGGTGCAAGACCGCCTTCATCCGCGGTCAGCGGCCGCATCTGATATTTATTTGCAATTAATTTCGCGGCAGCCTGGTAAACTGCATACACCTGGGCTAATCCTTCTTTGATCGTTGGGGCAGTAGGGACAATCAAAACATCCTGCACCTCCACCTGTCCACCCGCATGTTTACCACCACTAAACAAATTTACCGTTAAACAAGGTAAAGCAACTGCCGGCTGCTCATTCATATTTGCGAAATATTGGTATAAGGGGATTCTTTGTTCCATTGCAGCAGCCCGCGCATACGCAAGCGATACGGCCAGGATGGCATTTGCGCCTAAAATTGATTTATTTGGCGTTCCATCCATTGTAAGTAAAATTTGATCCAGGTCTGCTTGTGACTCAAAGGACCGCCCCGCGGCTGCCTGCTGTATTTCATTGTTAATGTGACTGACTGCTTTCAAGCAACCTAAACCATGAAAACGGTTCGGATCTCGGTCCCGTAATTCCAACGCCTCGGCCGTGCCGGTCGAAGCTCCTGACGGAACGGATGCACTTGCGCTCGCTCCACTTGCCAGCGTACAGGCCGCCTCGATGGTTGGCCGGCCTCGGCTGTCTAATATTTCTCGTCCACTAAGATTTTTAATGTGAGACATCATTCTTACTCCAAATCATGAATAAAAATATTAATCAAATCATCCACTTTATTAATTGACTGCTGCATCATTTTGAGCGCAGCACTTTTTTGATATCCTCGTTCCTGAGGACTTAAATACTCTAGCGGGGAGCGGCCTGCAACCCTTGCGAGTAAACACCCCAGGGTATGACGAACTACCCTCGGTTCAAGAGCCGTTTCCCAACCTGTCCGGCCTAATACTTTTCGGTATATTTGCCAGTAATACTTGGCTGACAGGCAAAATTCCTCTCGCTGACATGGAACATGGATTGCCTTACTCAACAAATGGGTTAGCGAGAAACCCAGGTCAAAAGCCGGGTCACCAAAATGGATCACTTCATGATCCAGTAAAATCAACCGTCCAGAATGAACCAAAATATTTTTCGGACTGAAATCACCATGTACCAGGCTCAAGGATTGCTTTCTGGTGTCTTCAATCAAATCTGCATAAAAACCAGCAGACTCCGGCACCTGGGCAGCGGTATATGCATAATACGGCTCAATCCGCAAGGTTTCAAAAAAGCGCCGGTCTGCAAAGACTGGCTCCACATCCTTACGCCGCAGGCTGGATTCTCGATGGATCGTCCCCAAAATGGCCGCAAATTGAGCAATTTGCTCCAGGTTTAACTGCCCATTTAATAGAAGTTCTTTAAAGTTTGCATGCGGTTTTGGCACCGCCTGCATCGCCAAAATATGGTCCTGGTGATCTTCAAAAATTAACGGGGTAATCGTACACGGAGGTGCCATCTTTTCTAACCAACGAATCCCTAAGGCTTCTCGATGAATCCGCTGCGGATCACTATACCAATCCACTGCAACCCGTAATTTTTCTAACGATTGCTTTAAAACCCAGGCGGTCCCATTTTCCCGCCCGACCCAAACCGTTCGGCTGGAAACCCCGCCAGAAAGGGGGCGGATCTGCGGCTCTTCGTCCGGATAGATCCACCCCTCTGAGCGGAGATATCGCAGCAATTCTTCTCGCTGTTCGATATCGATCACGTTCAACCTGCCTTTACAACGTTTTACACCACTTCTGGATTCAACACCTGCTCATTGGATGATTCAGCAAACTCTTTGCGCTGTTGGATTGCTTTCTCGCGAATAAGTTTGGCTTCCGCATCGCTGATTGGGTACTTCAAATTGAGCAAAATGCCTAACAAACTCACCAAAATAGGTGCACCGATGGTCAATCCTTTGATGGCTGCCAAAGCCTGTGGAGTTTGCGCATTGAGGCTGGACTGGAAACCAACCGCGCCAAGTACAATCCCCATTGTGACACTAAAAATAAACGCTCCAATCTTCTGGACGAACGCATACGCGCTGTTGTAAATACCTTCGCGGCGCTGACCAACATGAACAGCATCCGCATCAATCACATCCGAAAGTAAAATCATTTGTCCCATCATGAGTAAGGAAAAACCAATTGCCAGGCAGCCAAACAGCCCAACGATCAATGGGAAATTGGTCAATGGGAACAATAACACCAAAGCAGGAAGCAACGTAATTGTGAATCCAGCCAAAATTGCCTTGCGCGGACCAACTTTATTGACCAACATGGCCGCAAATGGGAAACAGATTAGCATTCCCCCAGAACTGGCTAACAGCAAAATTCCGCTTTGCCCTTCTGGAATTGCCAGCACCCACACCGCAAATAACGGGATCATGGTTGAAATCGAGAACATGGCAATTTTTATCAGGGTGGCCAGACCAAGATAAAAAAGACTCGGCTTGTAGCTGACAGTGTACCGAATAGCATCTTTTAATCCTAAAGGCTGCTTGGTGGAAAAAGACGGGTTTTCCTTTAATCCAGCTACACCGATCAAACCAACCACCGTTGAGAAAAGGGCAATAAAGATGGCGGTATTCGGCCAGCCAAATTTTTCAGCCAGGGGTAATGTTGCTGAAGCTGCGGCTGCCACACCAACCATTGAGAGAACCCCAACAATTGCCCCTTGTTGAGAGCGAGACGGAAGATCAACGTTCATTTCCGCATTGACTGCCTGCCAATTCACGTCGATGACCATAAAAATGCTGTCGAAGACGAAAACGGTGGTGATGAACCAGGCCATAGCCAGCACGGGTTGGCTGGCATTAAAGGCCGGATTGAACAACAGGCAGAGGAAAATCGCCATGAGTGGGATGCCCACCACAACGTACGGTACCCGGCGGCCCCAACGTGTATGGGTGCGGTCAGAGATATAGCCTACAAAAGGAGCAATAACCGCTTCCCAGACGCTTACAATCCCAAATCCAATCCCTATCCAGGCAGGATTGAGTTTAACATGCTGGATGTAGTAATAAGTGACAAAATTTTGAAATAGAATGCCGCTTACCAGTACACCCATATAACCTATCCCGTATAAAAAACGGTGCCGGAGCGTGGATTGTTTCATCACATTCCTCTTTTTTAGAGCTTAGCAAGTAATTCTGGGGATGCCCCAACCATAGCCATCATCTGAAGATTGACCTCACGCGGCCAGAGTTGTAATGAATGGGTCTGCATGTTTTCAGGCAAATCACGATAGCGCACAATGGTGTAACCCAGTTCATTCAACGCGGTTTTAAATTCATCGGTGAGCAAGGCCGCAGTTTCGCCAATACTATGCGGGATAAACGCCTGCAGCATGGCGATATCAAACTCTGTGTTCAGCTTGAGCGCTTTTGCTTCCGAAGTATCCAGCCAGGGGTGAATGCAAATAAAACTGTATGTATTCGGATCTTTGGGAAGAGCCAACCATGCTTTATAGGCTTCCAATTTTGATTCACAAGTTGGTTGTGCCATCGCCAAAACATTTTGGGTGGGATCAAAAATAAAGGGCGAGACCATCAGTTTATATTCTTCGATCAGGCGGTTCGCAATCTCATTCATTTCAGGGAAGACGTGCAGGTTGTTATTGTGGCTGTTATCAATGTATCGCAGATTCAAGCCGGAAGCTAATACCCGCTCGATTTGTGCACGCAGTTCCGCTTCAACTTCTTCTTTCTTTGGTTTTTGGTCAATGAAACTGAGAGGTGTTGGAAAGAAATAGCCATTTCGATCCACCAGTGAGGGAACCCGGCTGGCGCCTAAGACAGGCCCATACCGGTAACCCTGCATTTCTGCATTTAAGGTCAAATGCATGCCTAAATCAACTTCGGGGAAATCTTTGGCCAGATCAACAGCTTCCATAAACCAGGGGCATGGAGCCATAATTGACCATGCAGACACCACACCGCGTTCTGCCAGCTTGCGAAAACCCATATTGATGGTATGAGAATATCCCAAATCATCACCACGAATGATTAACCGTTTCAATTCCATTTGCATTTCTCCTTTTGGGTTGGGTTGGATAGGACAAAAAGAGAATAATGGAATTCAATCAACAATCAGTAAACAAGACTCAACAAACCGGTTTTGCAAGCGCTACCGGTCTGTTTTACTTCTTCGTTTTTTTTTATTTGGATCTTTTTACAATTATTCTTTGGCGATTAAACTGGCAATGCGGATTGTATCCTGGCTTGGAGTGATACCCATCTCGTCAGCCAATTTAATCCGCAACGTCTCATAACACTGGTACGCTGCCGGCTGATCTCCTAATGCCAGATACCAGCTCATCAACTGGCGTACGGTCGTTTCATGGAAAGGATCAATCTCAAGAATTTTATTTGCATAAGTACAAGCATCAGCCAGGTTTCCGGTTTTCGCAGTCAAGTGGGCTAACCGAGAAAATATATCTATTTTTTTTATGTCATATCGGTGCTGAAAATCCAGCACCCAACTATCATACATTCCTGCAAGACATTCCCCATTTGATAAAGCAGCAGCCTGCATCAAAGCTTGTGAATTATTATTTTTATTTGCCAAATCATCGAATTCTTTCAAGTCAATCCAAAAATGCTGCAGATTGAGTGTATATACACCAGAACGATAAATAAATAGTTCCAGGTCTTCATTCGATTTTAGAAGTGTACGGCGCAGGTAATACATATTCGTATGCAGCAGCCGGCGGGCTTCGTTAGGGGAGCGTCCCGGCCAAAAGGTTTCGAGCAGAGTTTCCAAAAGCACAGGCTCCTGGTAATTTACCGCAAAATACGCCATGAGTTCTCGGGCGCGTTCTGTACGCCAGCCTTTTTTCGCAAGTTCCAAACCACCCCGAAAAACCCGCAAACCACCAAAGACCCTGACCTCGATTCGGTTGGTTAAATCCGGCGATGGATCAGGATGACTGCCTGGCACAGGTTCACCAGATCGTTGGCGTATTTTCACCATTTCTAACAAGACAGCTGCCTGTTTGGATGTGGCTGCCTGTTTTTGCGCCTGAGTCAACATCTCGGTTATTTCAGCCGGAAATATCTGGCTCATTTCCAAAAAGGCCAGACAAAAGCCATTTTGGGCGGAAATTTGTATTGCCTGGGCAAAAGTTAAGCTGGCTTTTTCATTCAAACCAACCAGTTGTTGAGCCATTGCAAGCCAGGGGGTAATCTGCTGGATCGCCATACGCCAATCGTTTTCTGATGATTGGGCTAAGATTTTTTCATACACCGTTACAGCTTGAAGATATTTACCCTGACGAAGGTATAGCCTTGCCAATACCAGATAGCTTTCATCTCCGGTAAACTCAGCCGATTCAATGGTCAAACCGGATTCAGCCGCCCAACTTTCAACTACACCAAACTCATCCGAAACTACATAAAGCAGCATGCGCTCCGCCAGGTTGGCTCTTTCAAAAAAGCCGCCTTTTGGTGCAAGCCTGGCAGCGGATTGATGGTAACCAACCGCTTGCTCAAAATTTCCTTGCAAACGAGCAATCCGCGCAGCAGTCAGATAGGAATACGCAAGAATTTCTGGAGAGGCAATCGGTTCCCCCAGATTTAAACTTTGCACAATATAGTCAGTCGCTTGTTGAATATGTCCCAACTCAAGATGCATTTGAGCCAGGCGCGCCAAAATCATGGCAGTACCTTCTTTAAGGTGGTTATTTT
>JAJUJY010000239.1 GCA_029265085.1 Chloroflexota bacterium | reverse complement strand
GGGCATGCGCATGGGACCCAACACCCCTAAAGTTCCCACCGCCAGACCCGGCGCGCCGTAACTCCCCAGAATAATTGAGCATTGGCGTAATTCATCGTATGTACCTTCACCGCCAATCAACACCTGCACACCACCTGGATTATTTAAGACGGTCCGTGCTAACAAATCTTGCAGCATCGATCGTTCTTCCAGCAGTCTTAAAGCCCGGCGAGCGTCTTCAGATCCGGTAAACTCCGGCTCAGAAAGCACATTCGTCAAACCGTCCAGGTACACCTCACCCGCAACCAGCGAGTCAGCCTGAGCTAAATCTTCGATCACCCAATCGGTAATATCCTGGTCTAAGGCTGGCATTGGCTGATGCATTGCGCGGATTTCATCCACTTCTTTTCCGTAATACACCTGGGTAATCCGATCCGCAGCTTGAGATAACATCTCTTGAGTTACCGGTTCAGCCAAGGTCAAAAGGCGCTGGCGAATCTCACCACCCATCATCACCATAACCATTAATACCTGACGCCCGCGAGTTGAAATGAGCTCCAGGTGTTTTAAACGCCCACGCTCTGGGTGCGGCGCGGTTACCAGTGAAGCAGCCTTGGATTGGTGCGCCAAAACAGATGCCGCCAATCGCATCCACTGCTCTACATCATGGCGCATCTGGTAAAACTGGTGACTGATCGTTCGCCTGGTTGTGTCCGGCAGCTCAACCCCTTGGGTTAACCGGCTGACAAAATAACGGTACCCTTCTTCAGTTGGCACCCGGCCTGCCGATGTGTGCGGCTGGCGCAAATAACCAAGTTCCGTTAATACAGCCAGCTCATTTCGAACGGTTGCCGAACTCATATCCAGTTTGTAGCGCGCGACCAGATTCTGCGAGCCAATCGGAGAAGCTGTCCGAATGTACTCGTGGATCACCAGTGTCAAGATAAACTTTTGGCGCTCAGATAATTCGTTCATCTTGTTTCCTTTTAGCACTCTCAAGGCTAGAGTGCTAAAAACAACTTAATGATGATGATACCATGCAGAAAAATGCTCGTCAAGCATTGCAATGCCCCTGAAAGGCATTCTTACAAACTTCTTATACTCCATAGATATACTTAGACCATACCAAATCCCAATATTTTGGTTCTAACACATCATTCCGTGTCTCCTATTTATTCAGTGCAAGAAGTTATCCAATATATTCCAGGCAAAACAAAATTTGACAGATTGTATTTTCACAGGCAATCCAGAATTGACCACAGCGCTTTTTTTTCATAAAATACTGTTATGAATATTTTCAAAAAAGACGCCCCGGTTGCCGGATTTTTCCGCACCGATCATGATCCACCCAGCCAATTCCGCTCAGCCGCCGCATTACAATTTCTGTTGTCTTAATATCCCCCCACCCCGTGGGGTTTAATCACGATCCTATTCTTTTTATGCACGAATGGAAGGAGCCATTAAATGACCCCTAATCCGTTTATTTCTAAGCGGGCACCAATTTATGCGGATGTTCCTGATGAAAAGTGGAATGACTGGCGCTGGCAGCTCAGTAACCGGCTTAATTCCGTCGAAGACTTTGAAAAAATCCTCAACCTTACCGATTCTGAACGCAAAGCATTAAGCACCCAGGGATTATTCCGGGTTGATATTACCCCTTACTTTGCTTCGTTAATGGATCCTGATGACCTGGAAGACCCCATTCGCAAACAGGTTATTCCCCGCGCAGACGAAATCTTACCCTTTACTGGCATGATGGAAGACTCATTGGCTGAAGACCGTCATTCACCCGTGCCGGGTTTGGTTCACCGCTACCCGGATCGCGTGTTGATGCTGGTCACCACCCAATGCGCCTCATACTGCCGTTACTGCACCCGCTCGCGTATTGTGGGAGATCCAAGCGCCACCTTTTCACGCCAGGAATTTGAAATGCAAATCGAATACCTGAAAAATACACCTCAGGTTCGAGATGTGCTGCTCTCAGGCGGTGATCCGCTTACGCTTGCGCCGAAATTATTAGATGAACTGCTTCGCAGACTGCGCGAAATTCCCCATATCGAAATTATTCGCATCGGCTCGCGCGTACCAGTCTTTATGCCGCAACGGGTAACCGACGAATTATGCGACACACTGCAAAAATACCATCCGCTCTGGATGAATATTCATGTCAACCATCCCAATGAAATCAGTAAAGAATTGGCTGATGCCTGTGACAAATTAAGCCGCGCAGGCGTCCCCTTAGGCAACCAATCGGTGTTGCTTGCCGGGGTAAATGACTGCGTGCATGTGCAACGGCGTCTGGTTCATGACCTGGTACGCATGCGCGTGCGGCCTTACTATCTCTATCAATGCGACCTGGTGGAAGGTGCCGGGCATTTCCGCACCCCCGTTGCCAAAGGTGTCGAGATTATCGAAGGCTTACGCGGTCACACTTCCGGGTATGCTGTTCCAACCTATGTGGTTGATGCCCCCGGCGGCGGCGGGAAAATTCCTGTCATGCCCAATTACCAGATCAGTATGTCTGACCATAAAATTATCTTGCGGAATTACGAAGGCTACATCACAACCTATGAAGAGCCAATCGAATATCACCCGCATGACCCCAAAAACTGCTCTTACTGCCAGAATAAACGCGTAGAGCCAGGCCAAATTGGCATTACTGGCCTTTTGGATGGGGATGAAATGTTTATCAAGCCAGAGGGATTTGATTACCTGCACAATCGCGGAGGTGGAGCTCACCGTCTGCGCTCCGATCAGGAAAAATGGAAACCGCTGGGAATTGGTTCCGGCGAGAAGAAAGAGTAAACTATTCTAACAACTGGGGCATTTCCTTGACCGGCGAATGCCCCTTTTGATTATTTGTTTTGGATTTGCGAGGAGGAAATATGCACTATCGACGTTTGGGCCGATCCGGGTTAAAAGTGAGTGAAATCTCTTTAGGCGCATGGGTTACATTTGGCAACCAGATTGATGAAAAAGGGGCATCTGACCTGATTCATGCGGCCTATGATCATGGAATTAATTTCTTTGACAATGCAGATATGTACGCCAATGGACAGGCCGAGACAGTCATGGGCAACGCCATTCAGGATTTACCCAGAGAAGCGTTGGTAATTTCCAGCAAAGTATTTTGGCCGACCATGCCTGGGCCAAACGGTCGTGGTCTTTCTCGCAAACACATTACCGAATCAATTCATGCCACCTTGCGCCGCCTGCAAACAGATTATATCGATTTATACTTTTGTCACCGCTACGATCCGGATACCCCCATGGAAGAGGTGGCACGCACGATGGACGACTTGATCCATCAAGGCAAAGTTTTATATTGGGGAACATCCGAATGGACAGCTTCTCAGGTTGCCCAGGTGATTGGTGCCTGCCGCCAGTTTAACCTCAATCTGCCAAGTATGGAACAACCGCAGTACAACTTGTTCCACCGGCTTCGGGTGGAAGAAGAGTTAGCTCCCATTGTCAAAGAATTTGGACTTGGATTAACTACCTGGAGCCCGCTCTATTACGGCATCTTAACCGGTAAATATAATGACGGCATTCCCGAAGGCAGCCGGGCTACGCTTTCGGAAATGAGCTGGGTGCGTGACCGGATCACCGCAGACCGGATAGCAAAAGTGCGCCAACTCACCGCATTAGCGCAGGAGCTAGACCTGACCACAGCCCAACTGGCCATTGCCTGGATTTTACGGCGCAAAGATGTATCCAGCGTAATCACTGGTGCAACCCGTATGGAACAGCTAGATGAAAATCTGGGTGCAGCCGAAGTGCACGAGAATCTGCCGGATGACGTTTTAGAACAAATCGATCAGATTTTTGGCACCCCGGATGATTGATATTTTGGAATAAACGCCAAGCTGCGCCATGAAAGGAGCTTTCATGGCGCTTTGATTTAATTAGTAGTGCCAATATTCTTAAGAAGTGGTAAATCCAAGACCAGGATCGGCTATAATAAAAATGTTCTTAT
Source organism: Chloroflexota bacterium (assembly GCA_029265085.1). Next base: position 1,263 of record JAJUJY010000239.1, on the reverse strand, counting down.
CCATTCGGTAATCTTAAAAAGGAGAAATCCACCATGACTTTTGAACCTACCCCAACCCCTGAAATTGTCACCCCGCAGCCTGTTGAACCCGATCGCAAAGGTCTGGCAATCGCATCCTTGGTCATCGGTATCATTAACCTGCTCGCCTGGTGCTTGCCGATCTGCGGCGGTCCTTTAGCAATTGCCGGTATCATCCTTGGTATCTTTGGGTTAAAATCATCCAGCCGCGGTATGGCAATTGCCGGCCTGGTATTATCCGGCATTGGCCTGCTGCTCTCGATTATTAACGCCGTAGCAGGTATCGCATTATTCAACAGCGGTGCACTCAATAATTTCTATAACTATTTTAATTTCTAAGCAACTTTTTTTGATTAATAGACTGGGTTTGCCAAAGTTGGTAAACCCAGTTTTCAATTAAAACCATTCATCCTTTAGTTCAGTTATGTTTCAAATCGTTCACTTTTACACTGTTATCGGTTCACTTTTGAAGTTTGGTTCACAAAGTTTTCGTCTCTTTGTTGACAGTGTTGCGAGAAAAACGTATAATCGAAAAAAGTTGTATAGACCCACTGCCAAAAGTAGTAAGCCCCCGGCAGACTGACAGAGATGGAGCGCCCTGGCTGAAAGCCTCCTCAGAATTGTCCCGGCTGAAGTCGTTTGGTAAATTTGCCGAAGAAATCCATTGGAGAGTAGAACGGCACGGGTACGCCCGTTAGCGCGAATCCGGATCATTGTCCGGTTTGAGTGCGCAAAGATCACAATCTTTGCGAAAAGAGGTGGTACCGCGGAAGCAGCCCTTTCGTCCTCACAGGCGATTGGGTTTTTTGTTTTTAATCTCAGGGAGTAGTGACATGACATTAGCAAAACGTTACCAACCAGAAGAAAATGAACCAAAGCTCCAAGAATATTGGCAAGCGGAAAAAACCTATCACTTTTCACCAAAGAAATCCGGATCGGTTTATGCAGTGGATACTCCCCCACCCACAGTATCCGGGCATTTACATTTAGGTCATGTTTATTCATACAGCCACGCCGATTTTATGGCACGCTATTTCCGTATGCAAGGCCGGAATGTCTTTTATCCAATGGGCTTTGATGATAACGGCCTGCCTACCGAGCGGTTGGTGGAAAAACGCCTGGGTATAAAAGCCACCCAGGTTGGACGAGAAACCTTTATCCAGAAATGCCTGGAAATTAGCGAAGAAGCAGAAAAAGATTACCAGGCACTCTGGCAGAGATTGGGGCTTTCTATTGATTGGCGCT
>JAJUJY010000075.1 GCA_029265085.1 Chloroflexota bacterium | reverse complement strand
GTGGACCGCCAATACAAGAAGTCCTCTGAAGCCGCCCCCCTGTGGATTGGTTCACAACCCGAAGAAGGCCTCTGGCACCTCTACACCGCTGCCTGGTCCTCAACTATTTTGGACCGCGACCAGGGCAACATCTTCCAGGAAATGTACCTGCCCACCAGCGCCCAGGGTATCCCTGTGTTCCTCGCCAACAAACCTGACGAAGAATTCCAGAAACTGGGTGACGATCTGGCGACCGCTGGCTACAAGACCGTGGAAGAACGCCATGAAATGATGAAACGCGCTCTTGCATTGTCCCTGGAAGACTCTTTGCAGGTCTTCTTGATCGACGGCAAGAACTACATCCCCTACGCTAAGGGTCTGCAGACTACCTACGACCTGGCTGCTGGTGTTGAAGGCGCTCAGATTTGGCCGTACACCACTCGTTGGGCTGACAAAGAAGGTGGCACGCTCAAGTGGGCAACCCAGGGTCTGTTTGGCGATCCGTGGAACCCCATCGCTGGCTCTAACTGGGCTTACGACCAGGGCGCTATCCGCGCTACCCAGAGTGGCGACGTGATGTACGATCCCTTCACCGGTCTCATGTGGCCGCTGCGCATCGAAAAGGCCGAAGTTGTTGTGACCGAAGGCTTGCCCGTTGCCAAGACCAATGACTGGGTTGACCTGAAGTTCGAAAAAGAAATCACCGTTCCGGCAGATGCCTGGGTTGACTGGGATGCCGCTGCTCAGAAGTTCATCACCGTTGGCGAGAAATTCCCCGATGGTTTGACTGCTCTGCGCAAGACCACCATGTACTATCCGGCTGGCATGTTCGAAACCGTCAAATGGCACAATGGTGTGAATCTGTCCCTTGGCGACTTCGTCATGGGCATGATCATGACCTTTGACCGCGCCAAACCCGAAAGCCCCATCTACGATGAGCAGGCTGTCCCGGTCTACGAAGTCTTCGCAGCCGATTTCAAGGGCTTCAAGATCGTCTCCACTGAGCCGTTGGTGATTGAATACTACACCAATACCTACCAGTTGGATGCCGAATTGAATATGCCGGTCTTATGGCCGACCTATACCTACGGCGAAGGTTCCTGGGATGTTTTAGCTGTTGCCAACCTGGCGGAAGCCAATGGCGAAATCGCTTACTCGGTTGATAAAGCCGGCGTAAAAGAGATCGAGCAGACCAGCTTTGTTGGCGGCCCGACTCTCGAGATCCTGTCCAAGACCCTGGATCAGGCGATTGCTGAATCCTACATTCCGTACGCCCCGACCATGAGCCAGTACGTCACTGCTGAAGAAGCCGCCGCTCGCTACGAAGCCCTCAAGGCCTGGTACGCTGAACACGGTCACTTCTGGGTTGGCACTGGTCCTTACTACCTCGACAAAGCCTTCCTGACTGAGAAGAGTCTGACCCTGAAGCACTTTGCCGAGTACCCCGATCTGGCGGACCGCTGGGCTAACTACGGCACTCCCAAGATTGCCGATGTGACCCTCGATGGCGCTGGCCAGGTGAAGATTGGTGAAGAAGCCACCTTCGATGTGTTGGTTAGCTTCAACGACGAAGCTTACCCGCAGGCTGAGATCAAGCAGGTGAAATACTTGCTCTACAACGCCAAGGGTGAAATCGTGACCGTTGCAGAAGCCACTTTCGTGGAAGATGGTTTATACACCGTCACCCTGCCTGCTGACGTCACCGCCAAGCTCGAAGCTGGCTCGAACAAACTTGAGGTTGCAGTGGTTCCGCTGGTTGTCAGCGTTCCCACCTTCTCCTCGATCGATTTCGTGACAGCTCCGTAAGGCTGTACAGTTCAAGTAGTATGATAGGGGCAAGGGCAAAAACCTTGCCCCTATTTAACCAATTTGCGAGGGCAGAAAATGACAGCAGTACCTCAGACAGTCTCGGAGGGTACGAAGAAGAAAACCTCGAGCTCGGCTTTAGGCCGAATTGCTCGTTTCACAGCAATTCGTTTGATAACCCTGTTTATTACAGTTGTGATTGGTGTGTTTCTGACGATCATGATCGCCAATATGGGTGGTTATGTCGATAACATTATGAAGTCTGAGATCAAGGAACGCGTCATCATGCGGGTTGCCGCAATGACTGCCAACCAGAAGATTACCCCAGAAACACGCCAAAAGATGACCGAGGAAATGATTGCGCTGGAAGAAAACCGGCTGGGATTGAATACTCCCTTTGCGGTGCGCGCATTCCGCTATCTCGGCAATGCTTTGCAATTAAACCTGGGCCGGGCGTTGAACATGGTTAGCGACAACGGATCGCGCTCCGTTCGGGCAATTATCTTGGAACGCTTGCCAGCTACACTGCTCTTGATGGGAACATCGCAGTTGTTCCTGTTCTTCTTTAGTGTATTCATTGCACTTTCATTATCGCGAAATTACGGCAATTTCTGGGATAAGTTGGTGATTGCGCTTTCACCAACCTCGTCTGTTCCACCCTGGTTTTACGGTATATTCTTCATTTTGATTTTTGCGGCAGTTTTGAAAATTTTGCCGTTTGGTGGAATGGTTGCTGCTCCACCGCCAACGAACACCGGTGACTACATCCTCAGCTTATTAAAACATCTTATCCTGCCGGCCAGTTCGCTCATCATTGCCTCATTATTCCTCAGTATTTACAACTGGCGCACATTCTTCTTGATCTATTCCAGTGAAGATTATGTCGATATGGCCAAAGCCAAAGGTCTGTCTTCACGGGATATTGAACGCCGCTATATTTTGCGCCCAACGTTACCCACCATCATCACCAACTTTGCTTTGCTGGTCATTGCTTTGTGGACTGGCGCAACCATTACCGAAACGATCTTCCTGTGGCCAGGTTTAGGCCGGACGATTTATACGGCGATTGGTCTGTTTGACACACCGGTGATTGTTGGTTCAACCATTATTTATGCCTATCTTTTGGCTATTACGGTGTTCATCTTGGACTTCGTTTATGCTTTGGTTGACCCGCGTGTTAAAGTGGGTAGTAGTGGGAACTGATTATGAACAAGCTTAAGAATATCATTCGCGATTTTCTATACTACCCATCGGCAATCGCTGGCTCTATTGTTATCTTGTTGTTGATTGCCCTTGCGGTATATGCCATGATTAAGATCCCATACAATGAGGCCATCCGTCTCTGGCGTGGTGGGGAAGAGGTATGGTATCAAAATCCGAAGAATGCTCCTCCGGCCTGGTATAACTTCTTTACCGAGAAGAAACAGCCGGTTTCTTTTGCAGTGAAATCGGGTGATACCGAAGATTCGCTGCTGAAAACCGTCACACCTGGTGAGCAAGGAACTTCCTCGATTGATTTCACCTATACCTTTGATTTTTCCTACGATGAATACCCGCAGGATTTGCTGATCTATTTCACCTCGAAATATGAAGCAAAGCAGCCGTTTGTATCGATTTATTTGATTACCCCCGATGAGCGGAAAGTGCGCATTTCGGATTTTGGTGTAAACCAGAAACAGACTTTCCGATTCTCGCAGGACGAAAAATTGATCAAACGCTTGAGGGGCAAGGAAGTGATGCCCTCGCTGTTCTCGGTGGAAAAATCGGACCCGCTTGTGCCCCTAAAAGGCAAATACCAGTTGGTGATCAATGGGATCACTTTTGAAGAAGGTTCCGATATTAATGCGGAATTTGTCTTCCACGGTAATGTGTACGGCCTGGCCGGAACGGATAATGCTCGGCGTGATTTGATTGTCCCGCTTTTGTGGGGTGCGCCAATCGCGTTGGCCTTTGGTTTGCTGGCAGCCCTCGGCACCGCTGTGCTGACGATGATTATCGCGGCCATTGGTGCCTGGTATGGCGGTTGGGTGGATGACCTGATCCAGCGTATTACCGAGGTTAACCTCGTGTTGCCCTTCCTGGCGATCTTGATTATGGTTGGTACGTTCTATAACCGCAGCATCTGGACAATCCTGGGTGTGACCGTGTTGTTGAGCATTTTCACTGGCTCGATCAAGTCTTACCGCGCGATCTTCTTGCAGGTGAAAGAATCAACCTACATCGAAGCAGCCAAGGCGTACGGCGCCAGTGATTCGCGGATCATCTTCACCTATTTGATCCCGCGCATTATTCCGCTGTTGATCCCCACCCTGGTGTCTTCAGTGCCTTCTTACGTATTCCTTGAGGCTTCACTGGCCGTGCTCGGTCTGGGTGATCCGGTGCTGCCAACCTGGGGTAAGATCATCAACGATGCCGAAGTTAACGGTGCGTTGTACAAGGGATATTATTACTGGATTCTTGAACCGGCCATCTTGTTGATGTTTACCGGTTTAGGATTTGCGATGTTGGGCTTCGCGCTTGACCGCATTTTCAACCCGAAACTAAGAGGCCTGTAAACCTATGGCTGACACAAAATTATTACGCATTGAAAATCTGGTCCTTCATTTTCGTACCGAACGCGGACCCGTGAAAGCGGTTGATGGCGTAAACTTTGAGTTGGGCCATAACGAAGCCGTCGTCATCCTGGGTGAATCAGGCTGCGGTAAATCGTCTCTGGCGAAAGCGATCCTGCGTTTGCTGCCGCGAAACGTTCAAAGTTATTCCGGCAAGGTGTTTCTAAACGGCAAGGACGTGATGGCCTTGAATGACGAAGATTACCGCCGGAATGTGCGCTGGCAGCAAATTTCGCTGGTGCCGCAGGCAGCCATGAACTCGCTCAACCCGGTTTTGAAGGTGGGCGATCAGGTGGCTGAGCCAATTATGGTGCACGGTGGTGTGCGCAAAGAAGAAGCAATGAACCAGGCACGCAAAATGTTTAACCTGGTTGGCGTTCCGGAAGGGTTCTTGGATCGTTATGCTTTTGAACTTTCTGGCGGAATGCGCCAGCGCGCGGCGATTGCCATGTCTTTGGTAACGACACCGGATTTGATTGTCTTGGATGAACCAACCTCCGCGTTGGACGTGCTAACCCAGGCAAACATTTTTAACGTATTAAAGCGCATCAAGAAAGAGATGGAAACCAGCTACATTTTGATCACGCACGATATTGCGACCTCGAGCGAACTGGCAAACAAGGTTGCAGTGATGTATGCGGGTCAAATTGTCGAGGTGAGCGATGCAGCACGATTCTTTGCAGACCCACTGCACCCATACTCGCGCAAACTGATGGCCAGTGTGCCGCGGCTGCATGGTGACAAAGAACTTGATTTCATTGTCGGCCAGCCGCCCAGCTTGCTGAATTTACCGACGGGCTGCCGCTTCAAAGATCGCTGCCCGCTGCGCTTTGGGAAATGTGAAGAAGAGCCGCCAGTGGTCAACAAAGAAGGTCACCTGGTGAAGTGTTGGTTGCACGTTTAAAGGAGATGTTGCATGACTGAGATAATCACCCCTGAGAACGTCAACGTTGGTCCGGAAACGACCTCAAATCCCAATGGTGACGTGCTCCTCTCGGTAAAAGATTTGCGTGTTTGGTTTGAATTACGCCGGTTTGGTTTTGGCCATGCCGGATATGTGCACGCGGTGGATGGCGTAAGCTTTGATCTCTATGAAGGCGAAGCTATCGCGATTGTTGGTGAAAGCGGCTGCGGTAAATCCAGCCTGATGAAAACCATTCTGGGTTTAAACCGCATTACCAAAGGCTCGATTACCTATAAAGGCCAGAGCATTGCCGATATGAAAGGCAATGACCTGCGCAAATATCGCGCTCAGGTTGGCTATGTCCAGCAAGACCCTTACGGCGCGATGGCTCCGTTTATGACGGTGGAAAAGATTCTGGAAGAGCCGCTGGTCATCAATACTGCCAAATCAAAAGAAGACCGGCTGCAGCGCATTGAACAGGCGTTGACGGAAGTCAAAGTCACCCCCGTGCAGGATTTCTTGCCGAAATTCCCACATATGCTCAGCGGCGGACAGCAGCAGCGTATGGTGATTGCACGCGCAATGATCCTGGATCCGCAGCTGGTAGTGGCCGATGAACCGGTCTCCATGCTGGATGCCTCCGTGCGCGTTGAAATCCTCAAACTGCTGAAGAATTTGCAGGAAGAGCATCACCTGGCAGTCATCTACATCACGCACGACCTTTCTACCGTGCGCTACTTCTCTCGCCGCATCTTCGTGATGTATGCAGGGAACCTGGTGGAAAAAGCCAAGTCGGAAGATTTGCTGCGCAATGCCTCGCACCCCTATACCCAGGCGCTCTTAACGGGTACCTCGGAGCCGGATGCCAGTAACGCTTACACCTACAAAGAGGTTCCGCCTGGTGAGCCGCCAAACTTGATCAAGCCGCCGGCTGGCTGCCGCTTCCATCCCCGCTGTCCGCGTGTGATTAAGGGATTGTGCGATGTGGAAGTTCCGCCCGATTTCGAAATTGAAGCCGAACATACCGCGGCCTGTTGGTTATACAAGAAATAGGAAATTCGATGAGAAGCTGGAACCCTCGCTGGTTAATTGTTGTGGGTGTTTTCTTGATGATTGTTGGTGTGATCTTGCCATTACTGATGGTGGTTAAGATCGTTGAATCGACTTTCTTGCTCAACTTCCTGAGTTATATCGCCTCCTTTGGCGGTTTGATGATGGGGCTGGTTGGGCTGGCAATGCATACCGTTCGCTCTCGCAAGAAATAGCCCTGCAGATGCTCTTTGGCTGAGCATGATTGCCCAGGCGAGGTGTTATCGGCTGGAAACGAATCTATGTGTTTTTTTACCTGGCAAACCCATTTGGTGTTTGCCAGGTTTTGCTTAACCTGAACGGTTTTGGTTCGGGCGGTTTGTTGAGCGGAGCATGCCCCTTACTTTTTTGACAGGCAAGTGTCCACCTGAATTTGATATAATCTTTTTAATCCCTTTTTGCGATCTATTCACAGGAATAACCCATGACTGAGAAAAAAGTGTTAATCATTGACGATTCAATGGAATTGGGGCGTATGCTGCGCAGTGCGCTCGAATCGCTGGGAATGGGGCTGGGGGTGAGGGTGGTGCCTTCGGCGGAAGAAGCTATCCTGGAAATTGCTCGCTCTCCCGTTCAATTGATCATTACCGATATTCGCTTGCCGGGAATGTCTGGCCTGGATTTGATCCGTAAGGTGCGCGACCGGAAGATGAACATTCGGTTGATTGCCATCTCTGGAATTACCGAAGAGAATTTACAGGAAAAAGCCTTAAAAGCGGGCGCTGATGCATTTTTCCGCAAGCCGCTGCCAGTGGGTGAATTGTTGGACGAGGTGCAGCGGCAGTTATCAAATGGAGAGCCGGTGCTTGAAAAAGCGCCGGCAGCAGCTGTGCCGTCCAGGACGCCTGCTGAAAAAAGCAAAGAAACCAACCGCCTGGCCGATATCCTGACGCAACTGCGCCAGGAGGTTGGTGCGGTTAGCGCACTGCTGGTGAATGATCTTGGCCGGATCATGGTTCAGGCGGGCGAATTGGCTGAACTGGATTTTGATGCCCATTGGGCGGCAATCGTAATGGCGGCCGTCAGTGCCAATGCCAAAGTGTCGCGATTGATCCATGCTGGCCGCCCGGAGAATGTGCAGGCCTTTACAGGTGAAAAATACGAGCTGGTGCTTGCCTCTGTGGGCGATTTTGCCTTGTTGGTTTTTCTGCGCGCCAGTACAAGCGCCTTGCGCCTTGCGCTGACGTTTGAGGCGGCAGTTACCGCACAGCGTGCGTTGGCAGCGGTGCTGGACGAGATGCAAGTGCCTTATTATCTGAACCCTGCAGCCCGCCCAGCCAGCGAACCTGCGCCGGTTGCTGTGGAGGTGAAGACACTGGTCGAAGAACCTCATCCGGAAATGGATGCAGCCCGGCTGGAAAGCCTGGATGAGCTGCTCAAACAACCGCCGCAGCCCGGACAGGCCTCTGCGGATGATTTTTGGGAGGCAGCAGTCGGTTCGCAAAATGTGATTTTGAGCAATCCGGATGCGCTTTCGTATGATCAGGCACTCCAGCTTGGGTTAGCGCCGAAAGAAGGGGCGTAGCTGGCTGCACGGCCAGATTCACCGCGTTGACAAGCATTTCTCTGTTGTGATAGAAACTCTGCGGCTTATTTGTGCCTTGCCGCAGAGTTTTTAATTTGTGGTGCCCTGTCCAGATGGGCAGGGCGGAATGCACCTCCAGGCGGTTGTGCCCGGCCAGCGTTCAATGTATGATCAAAAAAACTTTTAGGAGGAATCGATGTCAAGAAGAACTGCTGGAATCTGCCTGATATTTACTGCTGCTTTCTTGTATGCGGTACGCTATCTTTCGGCGGCGATTTTTGGGGCTGGGGTGGCATCCTGGAGTGAGGATTTATTTCAGGCGATGTTCCGCTATGTGGGCTCTGGGTTGTCAGTGGCGAGCACGTTTGCCTTGATTGCCGGCATTGCCTACCTGGTTTGGGCTGAGGTGGAAGCCTTTCGCTCAAAGAAGCAGGCCTGATTGCTGTGGGAAAAAATAGGGTGGGGCTGCCTGAGGATTCAGGCAGCCCTTTTTGATTTTAAGACAGTCTGGAAAGGCGTTTGCTGCTGATCCTTGACGAATGAACAGATGTTCTATACAATTAAATTGACATAAATTCAGGAATGGGCTGAATCGGTTTTCTTTGTATTCAAGCGGTGAAACCAGCTGAATACAAAAAATTCCTGATCTCGAGCTGAGGTTAAGCTATGCAAGTCTGGAAGCGTTTGCTGAACTGGTTGGGCGGGCAGTCATCGGCGCAGCGTGTTTTTACGCTGGATGCCGACTTGCAGCGTTCTTTGCGCGCTTTAGCAGACCAGGAACGCCTGGAACCAGAGGAAGTGGCTGCCAATTTGATCCAGCAGGCCATTCAGCAGCGGCAGACATTGGAAAGTGCCTGGGAGCGCTGGCAGGGCTTGACGGCGCGCGAGCAGGATACTGTGGCATTAATTTGCCTGGGATACACCACGCGCCAGGCAGCTGCCCGCCTGGTGCTTTCTCCGGAAACGGTGCGTACGTATGCGCGCCGCGCCCTGGTCAAATTTAACGTGCACAGCCGTGAGGAACTGCGCCGTTTGCTGGTGGATTGGGATTTCAGCGCCTGGCAATAGGCTTGCTGCACAGCGCCAGGGCTGGGGGTGGAATGAACCAGCGGGCATAGGGGTACGTCACCCCAAGGGGGTACTCCATTTTGTCCCCCCAATGTCCCCCCGAGGGGGGATTGAAAATTTGGGCTGCGGAGCCTACTCTGGGAAGTATGAAACCATTTCCCGATCCACTGCCCAATCAGTTTTTGCTGGCTCCCGCTGCGGAGCGTATGCCAGCTGCCGTGTTGGATTTAATCGCACGCCTGGCTTTGAATGCGCCGCTGCGTGTGTTAGACGGCGGTAACTGCATCAATATCTATCCTCTGGCTCGCCAACTGCGCCGCCGTACGGCCGCGTTGACCGAGTCGCTGCGCAATGTGCGCCTTGCGCGCGCTTTCACCTGTTATCAGATGCTGACCCTGCTGGCCAACAGCCCGGCAGAACCTGTGCCAACCCTGGTGCTGGACATCTTGGATACCTATTATGATGAGAGCGTGCCGCTGTGGGAGAGCCAGCGGCTGCTGGAACTGTCTATTCACCATTTGCAGCGGCTGCGCCAGTCGGCTCCGCTGGTTGTGACAGCGCGCCCGCCCCGCGCCGCGGCTGCGCAGCGCCAGCCCTTGTTTGATGCGCTGCTTGCGGCGGCGGATGGACTGGTCTAGATTGTTTTGATCAACTGTATGAGGCGGAATCTGCCAGCACCGAAGCGGCAGTCTGCGTTTGAATGCAAAGGAGGAAAACATTATGGGACGCACCATGCCATCCATTACTCAGGCGTTTGTAGAAGAGCAAGAAGCCTTCACCCGTTTTCGGCGTGCGCTGCGCCGGACAGACCAGCAGGCACTGGATGATTTGTTTGTCTATGCTCGCCAGCATTTGGCTGCAGCAGCTTATGCCAGCCACGCCCTGCCGATGGAAACTTTTTTGTTGGCCATGCTCCTGGAACAGCACAAGGAGGTGCAGCGCCTGCATACCCAACTGGATGATTTGCGGAAGCGGTTGGATGGGTGAGGCGGTTGGTTGGCTGCTTGATTTATATGAGGACCCGCAAGATGAATTGGTGCTCTGGCTGCTGGCTGAAGACGGCCAACGGCTGCGCCTGCACCAATCCTTTGCGGTGACGTTTTATATTGCCGGAGAGGCATCCGGCTTGGAGGCCGCCCAGCGCTATCTGCGCGGGCAATCGCTTCCGGTGGAGCTGTTCTTTACCCGGCGGCGTGATCTTTTTCTGCCGGATCCGCTGCCGGTGCTGGCGGTGCGCTCGCGTGCGCCAGACCAGGCGGAGCTTTTTCGGCAGGTGATGGTGCGCTACCCTGACCTGACCTACTATGATGCCGATTTGCCGCTTGCGCTGCACCATGCCGCCCGTTATGATACGTTTCCGCTGGCACGCTGCGCTGTGTCTTTTGATCTGCAAGGGGCTGTGCGCGAACTGCGCGTGCTGGATACCCCCTGGGATTTCGATCCGCCTGCGCCGCCCCTGCGGGTGATGCAGCTTGAGCCGGATTGCGACCCGCAGCACGCCGCTCCGCGCGAACTGTTGGTGCGCTGCGAGCGCACCCAGTGCCGCCTGCCGCTGGAGCCAACCCGGCCGCTGCTGGTGAACCTGCGCGCACTGCTCCAGCAGCATGATCCTGACCTGCTCTTGACCGCCTGGGGAGATACCTGGCTGCTGCCGCAGCTGATGGAATGGTCAGCGCGATGGGGTATGACCTTGCCGCTCAACCGTCAGTTGGGGCGGGAAGCAGGGTACCGCGAGGCGCGTTCGTATTTTTCCTACGGCCAGGTTATTTTTCGCGGCCAGCAGGTGCACTTGTTTGGCCGCTGGCATATTGATCACCGCAACGCCATGCTTTGGGATGAGTACGGCCTGGAAGGTGTTCTGGAGGCGGCGCGGGTTACCGGTCTGCCGGTGCAGGTGGCAGCGCGCAATTCGCCGGGGGGCGGCATCTCCGCCATGCAGATGCGCACGGCGCTGCAAACGGGGCGCGAGACGGGGGCGGGAATTCTGGTGCCCTGGCACAAGCAGCAGGTGGAACGTCAGAAAACCGCCCTGGATTTGCTGCGCAGTGATCAGGGAGGAATGATTTACCAGCCGCTGGTGGGGCTGCACCGCAATGTGGCTGAATTAGACTTTATGTCAATGTATCCCAGTATCATGGTGTACTGCAATATTTCGCCGGAGACCGGCGTGCCGCAGGATTTGGGGCCTTCTCCGCAGCCGCCCGGCTTGATTCCGCGCACATTGGCGCCGCTGTTGGAAAAACGACTGGCGCTCAAGCGCCGCCTGGCAAACCGGCCGGCCTGGGACCCGAAAAACCGCACTGACCGTGCCAAGACGGCTGCGCATAAATGGCTGTTGGTAACCTGTTTTGGTTATTTGGGGTATAAAAATGCCCGTTTTGGGCGAATTGAGGCGCATGAGGCCGTTACAGCCTGCGGGCGCGAAGCGCTGCTGCGCGCCAAAGAAGCCGCCGAAGACCAGGGCTGTACGGTGCTGCATTTGTATGTGGACGGCATCTGGGTGCACCGTGCGGATGCCGCCCGGGTGGAAGATTTTCAGCCGTTGGTGGAGGAGATTACCCGCCGCACCGGGCTGCCGCTGGCGCTGGATGGTATTTACCGCTGGGTGGTTTTTTTGCCTTCACGGCTGGATGAGCGCGTACCGGTCGCTAACCGCTATTTTGGTGTGTTTCAGGATGGAACGCTCAAGGTGCGCGGGCTGGAAGCGCGCCGCCGCGATACCCCGGCCTGGGTGGGAGCGGTGCAAATGGAGCTGCTGGAAATTTTAGCGCAGGCAGAGGATGCGGATCAGCTTCCGGCGCTGCTGCCCGATCTGATTGCGGTGCTGCGCCAGCGTCTGGCGGAACTGCGCGCGCGGCGTGTGCCAGTAGAGGACTTGTTGGTCGGCCAGCGCCTGACTCGTGAGCTGGCCGGCTATGTCACCCCGTCACCGGCGGCGCGGGCTGCCGCGCAGCTGGCTGAACTAGGGAAACATTTTCAACCCGGCCAGCGGGTGCGATTTTTGTTTTTGCGCGGCCAACCGGATGTGCATGCCTGGGATTTGCCCTATTTGCCGGACCCGGCCCGCCTGGATGTGAGCCGCTACCGGCTGCTTTTGTTACGGGCAGCCAGCAGCGTTTTTCAACCGTTTGGGTATGATCAGGCTGCGTTGGAGGCCTGGGTAGAGGGCGGCCAACTGCTCAGCCTGCCATATAAGCAACACTGAGCGTTCCCGGACCGGTGTGGCTGCCTACGACCGGGCTGACTTCGCTCAGGATGGCTTCTACGGCGCCAAATTGTTGGGCTGCGCGGTCTTGCAGTTCCTGGGCAATTTCCGGCACGTTGGCATGAAAAACCGATAGGCGCACCGGGCTGCGCCCGGCGATTCCCTGTTCGACAAGTTTGAGCATGCGTTCAATGGCTTTGCGCTGCGAAATTACACTGCCGACCAGTTCAATCTTGCCGTCGCGGATTTCCAGCACAGGCTTGATATTCAGCGCTGTGCCTAACAACCGCTTGGCGCTGTTAATGCGCCCGCCGGCGGCCAGGTATTTTAATGTGTCCACGGTGAAATAAACGCCGATTTTGGGATATGCTTCTTCAGCAGCGGCTTTGCAGGCTGCCAGGTCGGCACCCTGCGCGGCCAGGCGCGCTGCCGCCAGTACCTGGAACCCCAGGGCCATCGAAACCAATTTTGAATCCATTACTTCAATCGGAGCATCCGGGAAGAGGGTCTGCGCTTGCAGTGCCGACTGCAGGCTGCTGGAAATTCCGCTGGAGATGGGCAGCACCAGACACTGGTAACCCTGTCCAATCAAATCCTGGAAAGTTTGCTGGTATGTGTGTACAGGGATCTGACTGGTGGTTGGCAGTGTGTTTGAACTGCCTAATCGGGTATAAAACTCTGCTGCCTGAATATCCACCCCATCCCGGTAATCTTGCCCGTCCCAATTCAGCGTCAGTGGAATTACATGGATTGGGTATTGCTCAACAAGATTCTGCGGTAGGTAGGCACTACTGTCGGTAATGATGATTACCTTTGACATAGGTGTCTCCTCTTTGGTAAGTTTATAATGTTCTGAGTATAATCGATATTATCAACAAAACAAGTTGGGGCGGGATATTCTCATTTTCGAAATGACCTTTCCAAAATGTCGATCGTTTGTGATTGACAGAACAAGTGAAAACTAATATACTCTAGGGGAGTATATCTTGATTGGGAGGTTGCCTTTCTATGCCATTATACGAGTATCAATGTGATGCTTGCGGGGAAAAGTTTGAGAAAATGATCCGCTTCAGCGAGCAAAATCAACGTCCTGAATGCCCGGTTTGCCAGAGCAAAGAGACGCACAAGCTGGTTTCGATTTTTGCCAGCAGCACAACGGGCAGTACAGGCGGCAGCAGTTCCAGCAGCTGCGGCGGATCAGGGCGGTTTACCTGAGCTGGATAAATATCACCTGCGTGACAGGTGGCGAAAGGTGGACGGTAGCGAATGAAAGTGGTTGACCAACATGCAAAAGATCATTTATTAAACCGGCTGCACCGGATTGAAGGCCAGGTACGTGGTGTATGTACAATGGTCGATGAAGAACGCGACTGCCGGGAAGTGCTGCAGCAGTTGAGTGCAATTCGTTCGGCGGTGCAAAGTGTGACAATGCTTTATCTGAAATCGTATGTATCCGGGTGCCTGGTTGATAATCTGGATCAGAATACCGACCGGGAAAGCCGCGAGCAGTTGGTTGACGAACTGATTGAATTATTGGGCAAAACGCCCTAAAAAGGAGTCTGCATGGCATCTGCAAACGTACGTTGGATTGGCGGCAAACAATTTATTGGCGTTGACTCAACAAAACATTCGGTTGTGCTTTCAACCCCGGATGAAGGTGTTGGCATGAAACCATCCGAACTGCTGCTGGTGGCGCTGGCCTCCTGCACAGCCGTGGATGTGGTGGAAATTTTGCAAAAGAAACGCCTGACGTTGACCAGCCTGGAAATTTCCGCGTCAGGTGAACAGGACGCGGACCCACCCTGGACGTTCCGGAAAATTCATCTGGTGTATCGGCTGCGCGGTGTTGGTCTGACTGAAACAGCGGTGCGGCAGGCGATTGAACTTTCCGAGGAAAAATATTGTTCTGTGGCTGCAACGGTGCGCGGCAAGGCAGAAATCACCTTCGAGTACGAGATTTTGCCTGAATAAACGCAGCCAGCCAACAAGTGCTGATTAAAACTGCCAGCGGTTGCTTTGTGCAAAATGCACAGCAGCCTTTCTGGTAGTTTTTTTATCGGTCGGCTGGCCGCAGATCCAAATCCGCAGCCGTTACCGGAATGCTGCTCACTTCGGCAAAACTGAGATGTTCCAGGGCTAGCTGGCGTTTGGTTTTTAGGCGCTCAAATAAGGCCAGGTAGCTTTCTAAAATTCGGGCTGACCAGTCCAGTCCAAGCTGATTTGCCAGGGTCTGGATGGCTTCGGAGTTGGTGCCTTCAATTTCACAAAAATTGCCGTAGGGTAATTCGTCTAAGACGATTTCCGCATCCGGCAGGCGGTAGGTGGCGCGCCATTTTTCGTAAATGACGCTTACCTGGTAGCCCAGGGCTTCTAACAGACGTTTTGCTGCTTCAAAGTCGCTGACCACAACTTCAATTTCCTGGCGGATGCTGACGGTCTCGCCGGGAAGAGCCGGGCTTTTATAGGTCAATACGGCCTGGCGGTCAGACCGTAGACGCAGTACGCGGCGCTGGCGGGTGAGGCTGCCGTCTGGCAGGTCAAAGCGCAGGTTGCGTTCAAAGACACGCGGCTGAACACATTCAGCGCCCGCTGCGCGCAGTTTTTCTTCCAGGGCGGGTAAATTGCCCAGGTAAAATTTCACCTCAATTTCCTGGTCGTTATGATTCATTTTTTTTGGCTTCCTTTCCATAAACCAGAAAGGCGAGGACGAGAATAGCAAGGGTAAGGCCGAGTGCAAACGGCCAGTTGACCAGGCGAGTTTCGGCGCGGGAAATCCACAACCGGTCAATCCAATCCCAGGCCGCCCAGGCCAGTACGAGAATCCGCGCAAAGGCCCAGCTCCACCGGCGGCGCAGCCAAATCCCCACGATTGCGGGCAGAAAACCTGCGCCAATCAACGCGCCAGTGACGGCCAGGTAGCCTGGGCCGGGCTGCATCCCAATTGTGATGAATAGATCCCAATCGCGCAGGGCTTCATACAGGCGCGCCCAGCCGGAAAGGCAAAGGATCACCAATACAGCCAGAAATAATTTCAGCCAAAAGGAGCGGCGTTTGGCGGCGGGTAAGGAGGCACTCATTTTAACCAGACCTCCCATAAGTGGACATGCGCCGGTTCCTGGTCATTAACGCTTAAAACTTCGATGACCAGGCGGTCCGCTTCCAGCGCAGCAGGGAACGTGAGGTCGATATTGCGCGGTGCTGGGCTGGATGGAACTTCCTGGCTGAATTCCTGCGCAGTCTGGCTGCCAGGGGCATACGCTTTGACAGTCAGGCGCGTGGCTACGCCGCCCACACGCACACGAATTGCATTCAGTGTGCGGGCAGCGGGGAGGGTTAATTCAATGCGCAGGGGGTTGGCCTCCAGCGAGCGGATTAAGGTGTCTTCATTGCCGTCAAAAGCATGTTGAATTACGCCCATATCCAGGTGTGAGAAGGCTGCTTCGGCGGTGCTGCCGTCCGGCAGGGTGACCATTTCGCGCATCAGCACGCGCCGTAGAGCGCGTTCGGCTTCAAAAATTTCCAGGATGTTATCTGCGTACCGCAGACGGGTGAAGTAGAAACCGGGTGAGCCGTTGGGATAATTGACAATTCGCTCTACCTGGATATCGGTGAACTTATTACTTTCTTTTACTTTATTAAATTCCTCCGGAATCATCACAAACAGATCGGTGGGTTTAATCTCCTGGTAAGCGATGAAGTATCCTTCGATGCTGCCCATTTCAAAAGGCAGCGGATCGGAGAAAAAGAACCGTGCGATCACATCGGTGCCGTTAGCCCAGGAAGGGGAGAAGATCAGGCGCGTCTGGGGGTGCTCAGCTAAATAATCTTGAATGGCACGGAAGATGTGCTCTCCGCCGTACTGCAGGCCGGAAAGACCGTAGTCATCGTACCAGGTCGGGCCGTTTGTAACCGCATCCTGGGCCATCAGCAGGCCGGAGAAAGCGATCAGGAAGAATAACATGCCAGTGACTGCTGCCCGCAGCGGCCAGCGCGGCAGGCGCGGCTGAACTGCCCGCACCAGCCATTCCGCCAGTTCGGATAGGGCAATTCCGCTGATCCAGGCGACTGGAATGATAATGAATAAGGCGCGGGTCACACCCAATTCCGCCAGGGCGGCACCGCTGGGCGCAGCCAATAATGCCAGCAGCGGCAGGCGGTATTGGGTCTGGCGAAAATGGCGCAAGCAGAGGATCAATCCGGGCACAAACAACAGCAGGCCAGGGCGCCACAGATGACCGTAGCCGCGCATGGCATGGCGGATTAATCCTGGCGGATCGGCACTGTACCAATACACAGGATTTAGCCCGCGCAGATATTCTGTAAAGAACTGGCCTAATTTTTGCCAAACCGAGATGTCTTGAATCCAGTACGAATTCAAAATTTGCATGTGGCGTTGGTTTTCGCCGGGATGGTTGATCAAGAACCGGATATACGGTAGAACCAGTAATAAACCCAGCCCAAACGCGCGCAGCAGCCATTTGCGCTGCTGCCAGTGATAGCGGGCGTCCGAGATGATCAGCAGGAGGGTAGTCAGCGCCAGCACCATTTGTGCCGGGCTGTAGCTGTAAAAGGCCAGCGCGCCCAGAATCACTGCCGCGTAGATCGATTTGGGGGAGCGGGTGCGGTAGAGGGAATAATAATAGAGAAAGCCGGCATAAAATGTGGTTGCCAGCACGGTTTCAAAGGCAGTGCGCGAGTGCAGGAACCAGACGGGTGTGACTGCAACCAGCAGAACCCCAGCCCAGCCGACCTTGCTCTGGTAAATATTTTTTAATGCCAGGCCAACCCACAGTGCGGCCAACAGGGAGAGAATTGCGGAGACTGCGCGGGTGGCAAAAACAGATTTTCCAAAGAGAAGGTACGGCAAGATCTGTGCGTAAACAGAAATTGACAGGTTATACTGGTTGCCGTTAACAAAAAAGGTAGGCAGCAGTTCGCTTGTGTAACTGTGCAGGTCATCGCGGATAAAATCAGCGGCCAGCACGGTTTGTACGGCTTCATCGGTGAAAAAATAAATGGGAAAATCGGTCAGAGCGGCCAGGCGGGTAACCAGGTAGATGATCAGCGCCAGGAAGAACAGGCTGTTTTGCCAGGTCAGGCGAAAACTGCGCAGCGCAATCCACGGGCGCATCCAGGGGGGCGGTGCAGGAACTCCCGATTCTGGCAAAGAACCTGCAACGGAAGAGCTGTCAGGGGTAGGTATTTCTTGCCCGTGAATGGTGAGGGTATGGGTCTCCAGCGGTGTGCCGTCACTGGCATGTGCTTCGATCGTGACCTGCAGGCGCGTGCCAGGAGCCAACTCCAACCGCAGCTTTAATTGCGAATCAGATTCTTGCTGAATCTGCGGGAGTTGGGGCTGATCGATAGGCTCTACAGGGGAGGGTTCATCAACGGGCATGGTTTGGTACGTCCCTTCCTGGGAAGATTATAGCATGAGGTTAGCGGAGCGCGCTGCTTGACAGTTCGGCAAAGTTAGATATACTGACAATGTGGGGTATTCCAGGTTTAACAGGCCGTCTTGCGCGCAGCGCATTGCGGTATAACGGAAAGGATGGGCATTAAATGAAAGATACTTTGTGGAATTTGCTCACCATCCTGGTGATTGTGGCAACATTGATTACAGCGATTATTGTGGCTGTGATCTTTATTAATCCATATTCCGGGTTGAATCCATTTCCACCACCCGAACTGCCTTCTTTGCTGATTTTGCCGTCACCAACGGCTACTTTACGCCAGCTTCCACCAACCTGGACGCCAACCTTACGGGATGGGCAGCAAGCACTGCCGGAGCGAACGCTGCGGCCTTCTTCTACACCAGTGCCCAGCAGTACTTCTTTCCGTCTGGCAACCTTCACGCTGACCCCCACCCACACATCTACACCGACCAACACCGGCACGCCGACCCGCACGGCCACGATCACCCCGCAGCCAACCTATACCAAGCTGCCAACCTATACTCTGGCGCCGACCAATACGACTGCGCCAACGGAAACTGCAACGGTGGAAACACCTGGTTATCCTTCGCCATAACCGGTAAACGGGCTTCTGCTTCCGTTTGATGGGTTCCCCGCTATCTGTCCGAAGTGGGGAATTTTTTATGATAAAAGCTGTGAAGTCCCCCCTCCCTGCGAGTTTCCCCCCATTTTCGGGCGTATGGATTGGCTGGAATAAATAAATCCCCGAAAATGGGGGGACCAAGGGGGGCATATTAAAGTACGTAAAAGCCTTGAATGGTGCGGGCAGACTGCCGATATTTACTCAATTTTATGGTAGGATAGTACGGAAAGATGATGCTGACCTGCAGCTTTCATTTTTATATTCCCCAAAACAGGGTAGAACGAAAATGAACGAAGAAATCAGTGTTGAGACTTTTAACCATCTGGTCGGGTTGGCTGCATTAGAACTGGATGCCGCCCAGGCCGAATATTTGCGCCGCGAGCTGAACAATCAGCTAAAAGCGATCCATGAACTGGAAGCAATCCCTGTCGATGCGGACATTCCAGCCAGCCTACACGGGGTGCCGTATACGGTGCAGAATAGTTCGCTTCCACGCGAAGATGTCTGGCTGCCGTATCCAAATCCGGCCGAAATTTTAGCCCAGGCACCGCGTGCCGAAGATGGCTATATCATCGTCCCCGATATTCCCCATACCACATTGGAATAACAGCTTATGGAACTTTGCGATACCCCCGCATATGAATTAAGCCTCTTGCTGCGGCAGAAGCAGGTTTCCGCGGAGGAAATCCTGGATTCGAGCTTGAAGCGGATTGAGGCAGTGGATGGACGGCCAGGCAGCCTGAATGCCGGTGAACTGACCGAAGAAGACAAACAACGAGTGCATGCGTTTATTACCCTGTCGGCTGAACGCGCTCGCGCTCAGGCTCGTGAGGTGGACCGCAAGCTGGCTGCCGGTGAAGATCCCGGCTTGCTGGCGGGTATTCCTCTTTCGGTCAAGGATATCTTTTGCGTCAAAGACACTCCCTCAACCGCCGCATCCAAGATTTTGGCAAATTATGTCGCGCCGTACACCGCTACACCGGTAGAGCGCATGGAAAAAGCTGGCGCGTTGATGCTTGGCAAGGTTAACCTGGATGAGTTCACCTACGGCTCGTCCAATGAATCCTCAGCTTACCAGCCCAGTCCGCGCAACCCCTGGAATACCGCGCATGTACCGGGCGGTTCCTCGGGCGGCAGCACCGCTTCGGTGGCGGCAGGTGAGGTGGCGCTGTCTTTGGGAACCGATACTGCCGGGTCCATTCGCCAACCGGCCGCTTTTTGCGGTGTAGTGGGCGTCAAGCCGACTTATGGGCGCGTTTCCCGTTATGGCCTGATTGCTTTTGGCTCCTCGTTGGACTGTCCCGGCCCGGTGGCGCGGAATATCACCGATGCAGCCTTGATGCTCCAGGCGATTGCCGGTCCGGATGCGCATGACAGCACCACAGCCAATGTGGCTGTGCCGGATTACATGGCAGCCCTGGAACAGGGTGTGCGCGGCTTGCGTATTGGTCTTTCCCTGGATTATTTCCGCATCACCTTCCCGGACCCTGAAACGGGTGAATATGCTGAACGGGCGCTGCCCGCGGAGATCGAGGAATCGGTGCGCCGTGCGGCGAAACTGCTGGCGGAAATGGGCGCTGAGATTGTTGAGGATGTGCCGATGCCGAATACGCGCTACGGCATCCCGGCTTATTTTGTGATCAGCCGGGTGGAAGCGGCTTCCAACCTGCACCGTTATGACGGCGTCAAGTACGGTTACCGCACGCCGGAAGACTCGAATGATCTGCGCCTGATGTACCGCCGCACACGCAATGAAGGCTTTGGCTTACAGCCCAAGCTGCGTATTTTGATGGGAATGTACGTTTCGGCGGCACAATATTCAGCACAGTATT
>JAJUJY010000086.1 GCA_029265085.1 Chloroflexota bacterium | reverse complement strand
GTGTTCTGCGATGGTGATGCGGGATATTGTTGTGTTTCCACGAATGGTTTCCCCGATTTTCATTGTTCCAGGGGGGAATTTGCTGGCGATTCAGGAAGCACAATTTAACTATGAAACAATGATCGCTCTGGTTATGCAGGATTCTGAAAAGGAGAATGTTGCAAAAGAGGATTTATTGCCTGTTGGGGTTGAAATTGCCGTTGGCCGTTTATTAAATATGCCTGACGGAAATAGTTCGGCATTAATTCAAGGGCGGCGAAGAGTCGAAATTGTTGAATTTGTTCAAGAAGAACCTTTTTACAAAGTAAAAGCTCGTCCGATTGAAGAACCTACCAAGGTTGATCGGAAAACAGAAGCCTTGATGCGCACGACTCGTGATTTGTTTGAGCGGTGCGTGCAGCTTGACCGCAGCCTGCCAGAAGAGGCCCACCTGTTCTCGATGAATATTCATGAACCAGGTTGGCTGGCTGATATGATTGCCACCGCTATTTCTTTGCCTTTGCATGAACGACAGTCATTAATGATGCTTGTCAATCCGCAAGAGCGGTTGAAACGGGTGAACTGGCTGCTTGCGCAAGAACTGGATGTGTTACAACTCGAAGATGAAATCCAGACCCGTGTTCAAAGTGAGGTTGATCGCAGCCAAAGAGAGTTTTATTTACGCGAGCAGATGAAAGCAATTCAGACTGAACTAGGGGAAGGCGATATTTTCTCGCGAGAAGTTGTGGAACTGCGGGAAAAAATCACCACTACAGAATTACCCGATGAAGTTCGCGCCCAGGCACTAAAAGAAGTTGAGCGGCTTGCACAAATGCCTTCAATGGCTC
This sequence comes from Chloroflexota bacterium, assembly GCA_029265085.1. The sequence continues at coordinate 16,930 of JAJUJY010000086.1, read as the reverse complement.
CGGAAGTCGGAATTATCCGCACCTATCTGGATTGGATTCTGGAGCTGCCGTGGAGCGAGTTTACCGAAGACAACCTGGATGTAACACACGCGGCCAAAATATTAGACACAAACCATTTTGGGTTGAGCAAGGCAAAAGACCGGATTTTGGAGTATATTGCTGTGCGCAGTTTAAAACCAAAGCGCCTGCGGCAACCGATTTTATGTTTTGTGGGTGCTCCTGGTACTGGCAAGACCTCGTTAGGGCGTTCGATTGCTGAAGCACTAGGCCGGAAATTTGTCCGCGTATCTTTGGGCGGTGTGAGAGACGAGGCAGAAATTCGTGGTCATCGCAGGACGTATATTGGTGCGCTGCCAGGACGTGTCCTACAAACCATGCGCCGAGCAGGATCAATCAATCCATTGTTTATGCTGGATGAAATTGATAAATTAGGTGCAGATTTTCGAGGAGATCCATCGGCTGCTTTGCTTGAAGTTCTTGACCCTGAACAAAATTTTGCCTTCTCAGATCATTACCTGGAATTGCCATATGATTTGTCAAAGGTTATGTTTGTAACAACTGCCAACAGCCTGGGTACGATCCCGCCTGCGCTTCTAGACCGCATGGAAGTTATCGAATTCCCTGGCTATATTGAAGAGGAAAAAATAGAAATTGCGAACCGTTTCTTAATTCCCCGGCAAATTGAGGAAAGTGGATTAGAAGAAACCGAAGTAATATTTCAGGAACAAGCCCTTCATAAGATTATTGGTGAATATACCTATGAGGCTGGCGTGCGGAATTTAGAGCGGGAAATTGGCAGGATGTGTCGAAAGGTAGCCCGACTAAAATCTGAGCATAAGCCATATCCCAGCCGGTTAGGTGTTACCCAGGTGGAAAAATTCCTTGGCCCACCGCAATACTTCTTGACTGAAGCTGAACGGCAGGATGAAATTGGTGTTGCAACTGCGATTGCCTGGACAGAAAACGGCGGTGAAATTATGCCCGTTGAAGTCTTGATTTTTGAAGGCAAAGGCAACATGCAAATCACTGGTCAAATTGGTGAGGTAATGCAGGAATCTGCACAGGCAGCTTTGTCTTTTCTGAAGTCTCGGGCGCGAACATTGGAATTAGATCCTGAGATTTTTGAGCGGTTGGATATTCATATCCACATACCTGAAGGTGCAATTCCCAAAGATGGACCGTCTGCCGGTATCACGATTGCGACAGCATTAATATCTGCGTTTACAGAACGCGGTATATCGAAAGATGTTGGGATGACAGGGGAAATTACTCTGCGCGGTAAAGTATTACCGATTGGCGGTGTACGCGAAAAAGTGCTGGCTGCCCATCGCGCTGGGTTGAAAAGGGTATTGCTTCCAGAACGGAATATGAAAGACCTGATCGATATTCCTAAAAAGGTGCGGGTTGATTTGGAAATTATCCCGATAACGCATATGGATCAGGTTCTCGATCTTGCCTTGACCCCTCCAGAACCGAAAAAGACCAAGGCCAAAAGGACTTCCAATAAACATAAAGAGGTCAAGGCTGAAGAAATAACGGAAGATCAACCAGGAGATATCAGCGAATAATGTAACTAATCCCCCGAAAGGGGGATTAGTATTTTTTTTCAGTTATTTTCTTTTGATTTAGAGTTGATTTTGGCGAGATTGCTGCCGTTCACTCTGCAACGTTCGCACGCCATTGCGAACTTGATTTAACAGGCGATCCATTTCATTTTCAAGATTGCTGAGTGTTTCCAGCACATATTGGTCTGCTTCGTGTTTGGTCACATCTGTTTCAGCCCTGGCTTGTGCAATAATTTGCTCGGCACGAGCCTGTGCTGCTTGAATGATTGCATCACGGTCCACCATTTGCTCTGCTTTTTCACGAGCAAGCTGCAAGGTGCGGTTCGCTTCTTCTTGCGCTTGTGCCAGAATGCGATCACGTTGAGTCAGGATTTGCTGGGCTTTTTTGATCTCTTCGGGAATGGACACCCGCATCTGATCGATCAAATCCAGCATCCGGTCTTCATCTACGATGACACTATGAGTAAACCAGATGGGTTTGCTTTCGTTGAAAAGTTCTTCAAGGCGGTCCACAAGATGTAAGATGTCCATAGCCTCCTCCGCTAGATATTGCTTAGATTAACGTTGCAATTATCAGGCCAGGTTAATTAATCTCTTAAAGCAGAAATTGGAACAATTTGTTGGCCTTCACCTAATTCAAGAAAACGGCGTTTTAATGCTTTTTCAACATAGTCTGGAACCATGCTGCTTACATCTCCTCCAAGAGAGGCGATTTCGCGAACTGTTGTGGAAGATAAGAAGGTGTGTTGTTCGCTTGTAATAAAGGCAACCACTTCGACGTCAGGAACCAGACGATGATTTGCCAATGCCATTCGAAATTCATGTTCAAAATCTGAAAAAACCCGCAAACCTCGAACAATAACCTGGGCGTTAACACTTTCGCAAAATGACACGGTTAAACCATTATAGCCAACAACTTTAAATTTCGGATTGTTTTTAAAGGTCTCATTTACGAGGCTTAAGCGCTCTTCAGGAGAAAATAATAAGTTCTTTAAAGGGCGATTATATACTGCGAGAATTACCTCGTCAAATATCTTTGCTGCTCGTTGGGCTATATCAATATGGCCGTAATGGATTGGATCAAATGTACCTGGAAAAACAGCTTTTACCATAAATTCTCTCTTAGCTAATATCTCCACGACCGTTTCCCCAGAAGCGCTGCAAAAATTTTTCTAAACTTGCATACATTGGATTGGAAAGGTCGGGATCTTCTTCGAATACAGATTGGGCAATATTTCTTGCTTTTTCAATTAGACGTACATCAGTCAGTGAAGCAAGGCGAAGGTCCGAAAAACCAGCCTGACGTGTTCCAAGAAAATCGCCAGGTCCGCGTTGTTCTAAATCGCGCTCTGCTAAAACGAATCCGTCATTCGTTTCCGCCATTGTGATCAAACGCTCGTTTTCCAATTTGTCTTCATGGTCGGGAATTAATAAACAATACGATTTGGCAGAACCACGACCTACGCGGCCTCGGAATTGGTGCAGCTGAGATAAACCAAACCGATTTGCCCCTTCAATTAACATAACCGTTGCGTTGGGAACGTCCACACCAACTTCGATGACTGATGTCGAAACCAAAATCTGGAATTCACCATTGCGAAAAGCCAGCATCACATTTTCTTTGTCTTCAGGACGCATACGACCGTGCAGTAAGCCAACTTTATACTGTGGAAATACTTCTTTTTGTAAACGTTCCTGGTCCTCAACGGCGGCTTTTACTTCTTCGTTTTCTCCTTGTTCAACCAGAGGATAAATAACGAAAGCCTGATAACCTTCTTTAATTTGCGACTTGATCAATTGATAGGCACGCTCTCTCTCTAAGGGGGAGAGAACATGGGTTTCAATCGGCTGGCGTCCCGCTGGCATTTGGTCCATCACCGTTAGGTCTAGGTCACCATATACTGTTAATGCCAGTGAACGTGGAATTGGGGTAGCCGTCATTACCAACAGGTGGGGATTGTCGCCTTTTGACCTTAAAGCTGCCCGTTGAGCAACACCGAATCTGTGCTGTTCATCCACTACGGCTAACTGCAATTGGTTAAATTCGATTGGACCTTCAATCAACGCATGGGTTCCAACAATGATTTTTATCGTGCCATTCGCAAGGTTTTCTCGAATTTCTTGTTTTTCGCTTTCCGGGGTATCACCAACTAACAGTCGAATTTCATCCGGCCGCAATGGGGCAGCTATCTCGTCAGTCGGGTTTGCAAAGAAACGGATTAGACTACGGAAATGCTGTTCGGCAAGGATGCTGGTTGGTGCCATCAAGGCTGCTTGAGCACCATTGCTTGTAACCATGAGCATTGCCAGGGAAGCCACCATTGTTTTCCCGGAACCAACGTCACCTTGAAGCAAACGATTCATTGGGCGGCCTGATTGCAAATCGGTGCGAATGTCTTGCAAGGCTTTTTGCTGCGCACCGGTTAATTCGAATGGAATGCGGTTGATTTGTTCCTGATACCATTCTTCGCTGATATTAAATACTCTGGCAGTATTTGCTTGCCAATTTCGTTTTTGCCGAAGTACGCCGAGCTGCAAGAGGAAGATTTCGTCAAACGAGAGTCTTTCTCGTGCCTCCTTTAATAGTTCCATGGAATCAGGAAAATGTACCTGAACAAGTGCTTCGGAAAGGCCAACCAGTTTTGCTTTATTCCGTATCGAATCTGGAAGGTAATCATGAACGCGGGGTGCCCAAAACGTGACTGTTTGGTGCATCATCCGGCGCAGCATTTTTTGGGAGACTTTTGCAGTTCCAGGATAAACGGGGACGATTCGATTTGTGTGCAAATGTTCTTGTTCAAGGAATTCAAGCTCTGGACTGTTCATACACAGCCGGCCTAAATAGATATCTACTTTCCCTGATAAGACTACTTGCGTTCCTGTCATCAAATTCTTGGCTAACCAGGGTTGATTGAACCAGGTTGCCCGCAAAGCTCCTGTACCATCACTAACGATTGCTTCGGTGATGTGCATTTTGCCGTTTTTAATTTGCCGGTCAGAACAAGATTGAACGGTGGCGATAACGGTTAATTCGTCGCCATAATTTAACCGATTTATTGGTTTTAGATTGGAATAATCATCATATCGGCGTGGAAAATAGTACAGTAAGTGCTCCAGGGTGCTTAAACCTAGTTGGGCAAATGATTGGGCGTTTTTGGGCCCAATCCCTGGTAAGACTGTCAAAGGAGCATCAAGCCCGATTGTGGAAGCACCGACAGTGTGATTTTGGATAGGGCTTCTTGTTTTTACAGGTCTGACAGGTTGATTTTGTGAGTGGTCATTTACCGGTGGCACATTTTCAATCCGCCGTTCCCGTCGAACCGGGAGAGGTTGTTCAGGCCGGCTGGAAATTGGATTATCAATTGACGGTGATGAACCATTTTCGGTGGTTTTTATTTTTGAAATAAGATCGTTGACGATTTGGTTCCGATCTTCAACAGTGGAGGAAGGGTACGCGGAAATTTTTAGCAGAACATATTGGATCAAATCATCCGGTAGATTCTGATCTTTGGCTTCTTTTTCCCACGAAGGCAATATTTTGTCTAACCCGCCAACTACAGCCCGGTTATCAAAATTGCGCTCAGACTCAAGTTTTAAAAATTTTTGTAGTTTCTCAATCGGTGATGGCATGGTTTTATTTTACCGCAAACTTAGAATCACGTTAGAAAATAGACTACGGCCTAAAAACACCCCCTAATATTTCAGGAGGTGTTTTTTTGTCTAATCATTGGTTACTGATTCGGCAATGATCAAGCTGATCAATTTTGGTCCAAAAATTGTTGCCATTGGGGCATTTAAATTATGCTCGCTATAGGTTGTCGTTGGGTATTGTTCTTGGAATTGCATCCGAATTGTTCTGGTTTCAGGAAGAATTGGTGGATTACTCTGAATTAAAGCGATGTGCTGTAGATCTTCGAATTCGTAAACGAATTCTGTAAATAAATCCACTGTGTTTTTAAATCCACGAAGTTTTTCGAGAGAAATGATACGATCTTCCTCAATGGAAAAAACGGGCAGCAAATTTAACATCTCACCGACAACCGCCTGTTCACGATTCAATAAGCCGGCATGATATAGATATGAAAGACCAGGGGTGCATACCAGCGTATACAAGGCTGCAGCCTGTTTGCGAATCATATAATCGATATCTTGAAAAGGCATGCCCTGTTCGACTGCTTTACCCGCAATTTGAACCAGCAGTCCAAGCCCAGCGGAAATGGTTTGGGAGTTAATGACCTGAATTTTTAAACTCCCTTTGACGTGGGTGGTTGCCTCAACCGCATTATCATAAGCCTTGCTAAACTGAGGCGATTGAAGAATCACCAAAATCTCAGAATAATTTTGTCCAAGAACACGAAACCATTCGGCAAATTTTTCAATAGATGGTGCAATCAACCGCGGATATAACTGCTCGCTAGCAATTCCAGGCAGCTGGTTGATGTGAAAATCTTTTCCCTCAGGGTAGATCGTGCCATTGATAGCAATATCATAGGGAATGACTCTCACCAAACTCTGGCCGGCGAAGGTGTGTTGAGGAAATTGGGCAGAGCTATCTGTGAGAATGCAAATGCGTTCCATAGGTTACTCGATGGACAAGATTAATTGATAATGTGGCTGACCACCTTCGTGCAATTCAATTTCATGATGTGGATAAGTCGTGCGGATTTTGTCCACTAACTGGTTCACATCATTTTTGGTAATATTTTTCCCGTAGAATAAGGTGATGCGTTCGCGGTCGTTTGTATCTGCTGTAGATAACAACTGCATACAGGCATCTTCAATCTGTTCAGCGGCTGCAACCAATTTCCCATTTAATAGGGCGATGACCTGTCCTTCGGCTACTTTAACATCGTTGATTTCTACAGTTCTGGTGGCAGTTGTAATTTCACCCGTTTCCACTTCCGATAATGACTCGTTCATTTCTTCAACAACCGCGTCAAAATCACCATCAAGATCGAGGCGAAGCATCGCGTTCAAGCCCTGCGGAATGGTTTTGGATGGAATCACTGCAACTTTCTTAACGGTCATACTTAAAGCGTTTTGAGCTGCCAGAATGATATTTTTATTATTCGGGAGAATAATCACTTTATCTGTTGGAAGATTTTCAAAGGAAGATAAAATCTCCTCGGTGGAAGGATTCATCGTCTGTCCACCTTCAATAATTGCAGCAACACCAAGGCTGGCAAAAATCCTGGATAACCCAGGACCAGGTGAAACTGCAACAACGGCAATTTGTCCGGGCTCAATTTGCGTCAGATTCAACTTTGGTGAGCTGCTCTCTTTTTTCTCTTCCATCTGGGCGAGCAAATTCTCGATGGCAACCTTCGTGATGGTACCGATTGACATTGTGTAATCGATGGGTTGGTATCGATTTTCCGTAGGGACGTGAATGTGCATACGGTACATTCCATCCCCTTCACCTACCTGGATAGATGTGCCCATCTCAGAAAGATCTGAATAAAACTTTTCCAGGTTTAATTCGTCAAATGGGCGAAAATCTACAACAATTTCATAATCCTGGCCGGGTTCAATGGTTTCCATTGTTTCATCCAATGCCATCGTGGATAAAGGCTGAACCGTAGTACCTGATGATTCCAATGACAAGCCCTTAACAAAGCGAAGCATACCTTCGAGAATAATGAATAATCCTTTTCCGCCCGAATCGACCACGCCAGCCTGTTTTAAAATTGGCAGCAATTCCGGGGTACGTTTAACCGATTGGTCTGCTTCTTCAACTAGCTTTTCTAGAAAAGAAACATCTAGAGGCTGATGATCAAATTTTTCTGCTGATAAGGCAATATCTTTGATGACCGTTAAAATGGTGCCTTCCACTGGTCGAACAACGCCTTTATAAGCAGTATTTTTGCTCTCAGTTAGAGCACGAATGAGCGTTTGAGCGTCCATCGTGTCCAGATTGTCTAACGCACGTGCAAATCCGCGCCAGATCTGGGAAAGGATCACACCGGAATTACCACGAGCGCCCATCAATGCGCCTTGAGCGATGGCATGAGCCATTTTACCGATATTTTTCTCGCCCGAATGCAGTACTTCATTATAGGCAGCCTGCATGGTCAAGAGCATATTTGTGCCTGTGTCCCCATCAGGAACCGGGAAAACATTTAAGGAGTTAACCATTTGTTGGTTGGCTTTGAGCCAGGTTAATCCTGCCTCCAAGAGGGCTTTTAATCCCTGGCCATCCAAAACATTGGATTTGACCAGTTCTCGCCCATCCGTGATGGGAGGAAAGTGTACGTCACTGCTCATACTGCTCCTGAAAATTTTGATATAAAATTAATCTGGGTTGCTGATCCGCAAACCGCGAACATGCACATTAACACTTTTTACGGGAATGCCTACTGATTTTTCAACCTGAAAGCGAACACTATCAGCGACACTCGAAGCGACCATTTTAATGCGAGTTCCATACTCCACAATGATATAAAGGTCTATTGTAATCGATTCTCCGGTAAAATGGACCTCTACACCCAAAGTTGGGTCTTTTACTATTGCGTTTGCCAACCCTTCGGCTATATTTTTGGCTGCCAATCCTACTACGCCATAGGATTCAAGGGCTGATTGATAGGCGATCGTGGCTATTGCACGATGAGAGACGTAGATATTACCAGTTGGATTCATGCTATCTCCCATTTTCTTGTTGTCCTTTTTATTAACAATCCTTATTGAAAAAAGATACGGACTGTGGTAAAATCTGTGGCTGCACCAACGACGATTACTGAGCTTTTCAGGAAAGGATTTATTACGATGGCAAAATGTGAGTCATGTGGGAAGACCACCACGTTCGGTCACAACCGCAGCTTCTCTTTGCGAGCAACCAACCGGACTTTCCGCCCAAACCTGCAACGGGTTATGGTGATGGAAGACGGTCGCAAAGTTCGCAAGGTTTTATGCGCAAAATGCATTCGGACGATGGTAAAGATCAGTAAATAAATTTTATACCGTTGACGACAAAAATTGCGGCAAAAAATGCCGCGATTTTTGTTTTAAGGAACTGCGTTCCTTAAAGATTGAACAGCTGCATGGATGCCAGCGGGATGGCGAAATACTCCGTGTCCAGCGACAAATGCGCGCGCACCGGCTTGATAGGTGGCTGCCAGAGTGCTTTCAACAATGCCGCCGTCTACTTCGATAATTAAATTGGGATTGAGTTTTTCTTTCATTTTGGCAACTTCGGCGATTTTCATCTCCATTTCCCGGATATAACTTTGGCCTGAATAGCCTGGATTAACGGTCATAATCAAAGCATAATCAACAAAAGGTAGAACTGCTGATGCGGAACAGGCTGGTGTTCCTGGATTAAGGACGATCCCAGGATGGCATCCTAAAGTGCGTATGGATTGGATGGTTCGCATGACATTGTTATTATTTTCAATGTGAATACTGATCCAATTGGCACCGGCTTTTGCAAATGCTTCAACATACTTTTCTGGATTTTCAATCATGAGATGTGCGTCAATAGGTAAATCGGTTACCTTTCGACAGGCTTCTACGATAAAAGGTCCCATTGAGATGTTGGGGACAAAGTGACCATCCATTACATCTACATGGACCCAGTCAACACCTGCTTGCTCAATTTGATGAATTTGATTACCGAGCTGGGTAAAGTCGGCCGATAATATGGATGGGGCGATAATTATATTGTTCATTATTATGGCGTAGGTGGATTAAACGTAAACCAAATCCAAAGCCAAAATGGGATTAATCCGCCAACTGCAATTATCGCAAGTAAAGCTAAACCAGTAGTTGTCCAATCAATGTCAATGGTTACCTCTTCTTCTGCTGCTGAGGGTTCAAATTGTGGCTCTGGTTTACTTACTGGTAATTGAATGGGTGTGCTGTTGATCGGACGGCTTGCAGAATGATTTGGTTGAATTTCGACAGAAGGGAATGTAGATCGCTGGGACTCTGGTTGTTGAAAATAATTCGATAGAACACGCCCCAATTGATCGGCTGTGCGGTAGCGGGCAGACGGCTCTTTGGAAAGCACTTTTAAGATGATTTCATCAATTGCTTCTGGTATTTCAGGATTAAGTTTTCTGGGAGAAACAGGGGTGACCTCACGGTGAAGCCTGGCTAGCTCGGCCGGGTCCGATGCGATGAAAGGCAATCTACCGGTAAGGAGTTCATACAAAACAACTCCTAATGAATACACATCCGAGGCAGGGGATGGCGCGTGACCAGCCGCCTGTTCAGGCGAAAAATATAAAGGTGAGCCCCAAACCACGTCATGTTGTTCATCTGGTTGGATGCTGGCCATAGCGCGAGCAATCCCAAAATCAGTTACCTTAAGACGAAAATCCGGAGTGACAAGCATATTATGCGGCTTAACATCACAGTGGATCAGCCCGGCGCGATGCGCATAGCCAATTCCCGCCGATGCCTGTACAACCAAATTGACTGCTTCGTTTACGGGTAACTTGCTTCGCTCCTTCAGAATTGTCTTTAAATCCGTACCAGGAACATATTCCAGGACAAGATACAAATTGTCTGGGTCTAGCCCAAAATCGTGTACCGTGACAATGTTGGGGTGGGAGAGATTGGCGGCTGCTCTTGCTTCTAAATGAAATCTTTCCCGAAATGCTTGGTTATGTGAAAAATCTTCCCGGAGAACTTTTACTGCAACAGGGCGCTCAAGCATCATGTCTTGAGCGCGATAGACAACAGCCATTCCTCCTGTACCGACGATGTGCAGGAGTTTATATCGATTGCCTAAAATTGGGTATTCAATGCGCGATTGATCCATAATGTTTTCTTGACCGATTATAACATTAAGTAAAGTTGGTTGATGATTCGGATATAATTAGTCCCGGGAGAGGAACTATGATGAAAAAAATCCGTAATTATTTTATTTCAAAACCATTAACATTCTTATTGGCAGCTTTACCCTTTGCGATTATTGCTGAACAAGCCCATTGGGGAGATATCTGGGTTTTTATTTTGGCAGCAATCGCTGTGGTACCACTAGCCGGTTTGATAGGTGAATCTACAGAAGCTTTAGCGGTATTTACTGGGCCGAAAATTGGCGGTTTGTTAAATGCGACGCTTGGCAATGCCGCAGAATTGATTATCACCCTGATAGCGATTAAAGCAGGTTATCTCGAATTGGTTAAGGCATCGATTACTGGCTCGATCCTGGGAAACTTGCTGTTGGTGATGGGTGCTGCAATGGTTGCTGGGGGGGTGAAAAACGGCATACAGATCTTTGATCGCCGCCAATCCGGAAATCATGCGATCCTGTTAACCCTTTCGATCCTGGCGTTGGTTATTCCTTCGCTATTTAGCCATTCAATCGGACCGGATGATAGTATTCAGGTGGAAGTATTGAGCCTGGGTGTTGCTGCTGTCATGATCATCCTTTATATTTTGGGTTTGGTTTTTTCGCTTAAGTCTTCTTCCAGCCCCATATCTGCTCGACCTACTCAAGAAATCCCCAAGAATAATCATCATATGCCGCTGAGTCAGGCATTAATTATGCTGACGTTGAGTACTGCTGGGGTTGTCTGGATGTCAGAATTACTGGTTGGGGCAGTGGAAAGTGTTGTGGCGGTGTTTGGCTTATCAGAATTCTTCTTGGGAATTATCTTGATACCAATCATTGGAAATGTGGCTGAACATTTGGTGGCGGTAACTGTTGCGTACCGCAATCAGATGGATTTGAGCGTAGAAATTGCTGTTTCATCTAGTTTGCAAATTGCTTTATTTGTTGCACCGTTACTCGTTTTTGTCAGTTTGGCAATGGGAAATCCACTCACGCTCATCTTTAATCAGTTTGAATTGTTGGCACTAGGGGCAGCGGTTTTAATTGCTGCATTGGTATCATCGGATGGAGAATCAAACTGGTTAGAAGGAGCTGCATTGCTGGCAGTTTATATCATTCTCGGCCTTGCTTTCTTCTTGTTACCAACCATAGGATAATTCGCTTTATGAATTTCAATCGTTTATCAGGATGGGTTTTCATCGGTGGAATAGGAGTAGGTGTTTTACTTCTGGTGTTTGTGTTGTTGTTCGCCTGGGCTTTTAAACCTGGAGAAATTACAAGTAACACCTCTGAAGTTCAATTTACGGTTGTACCAGCTCCCTCAGCAACCACCACACCCACACTCGTTGTCAATGCAACCCCAACGCCTGAAGGTGGTACACCTTTGGTTCAAAATGGATTTAAGGTTGGTGTGTATGTTCAAATTTTTGGAACAGAAGGCGGAGGATTAAGGTTGCGGTCAACGGCAGGTACCAGCGGATCAATTTTATCTTTGGCAATGGATAGTGAAGTTTTTCAAATTGTTGATGGCCCTCAATCTGCAGATGGTTATGTGTGGTGGTATCTTGAGTCTCCGTATGATAAAAACCGGGCCGGTTGGGCTGCATCTGATTACTTAACCGTTATTCAACCATAGAGGAAAGGGCGGGTGATACTTTATGTCTGATCTTGTCAATCCAACCAAAATATCCGCAAACCGCACTATTCGGCAGCTGGTGATCGAATGGAATGGTGGCCATCAATCTGTGTATCCATTTGGTTTGCTGCGAGCAGCCTGTCCATGTGCTACTTGCCGGGGTGGACATGAAAACATGCGGTCTGAACCAGATCCAGAGGTATTTGAAATGGTATTACCGGATAATGCTCAAACCCAAATCAGGAAGGTTGAAGCCGTTGGAACGTATGCTATCTCTTTTGAATGGGAAGATGGGCATCATTTTGGTATCTACAATTGGCATTTTCTGCGTGCATTGTGTCCTTGTTCAGAATGCAGAAAAAACCCCTCATAGGATCTTAAATTTCTAATTTGGTTAATTAAAAAACGACCTGCAAAATAAAAACAGGTCGTTTTTTGTATTGATTTCAGTGTTCTTACAGGTCGAAATACATTTGCACTTCGTATGGGTGCGGGCGCGATCGTACCTGATAATCTTCAGCACTCTTGGATTTGATCCAATCATTAATCATCTCCAGGCTAAAGACACCACCCTCCAGGAGGAATTGATGATCACTCTTGAGGGCACTGAGAGCTTCTTCCAGTGAAGTAGGCAGGCTCTTAATCGTTGTGCGTTGTTCGGGAGTCCAACTGAAGATATCGTCGTCAATTGGTCCAAATCCAGCTTTGGTGGGATCAATTTTATTGCGGATGCCATCCAATCCAGCCATCAGCATACCAGCCATCGCTAGATATGGGTTACAGGTGCCATCAGGAGGTCTGAATTCGAATCGAACTTTTTCTGGTTGGGTTGCATATTTGGGCACACGAATTGCAGCGCTGCGATTTCCGCTAGAGTAGAAATTGTTTACTGGGGCTTCAAATCCTGGAACAAGCCGGCGGTATGAATTGGTGCTGGGGTTAGTAAATGCAAGCAACGCCGGAGCGTGAGATAACAAACCACCAATATAATGCAGGGCTGTCTCGCTTAATAACCAAGGACCATTTGCGTCATAAAAGAGATTCTTGTTGTCTTTACGGAGCAGCTGGTGGAAATGCATACCGTTTCCTGCTTCACCGAAGAGGGGTTTCGGCAAGAATGTCACGGTTTGGCCTGATTCCATCGCGATCATCTTGGTGACATATTTGATGATGAAACAAGCATCAGCCGCGTTCATCATATTCATTAATGGTGTTTCAATCTCGCATTGGCCAGGTCCACCGACTTCATGATGGTGGTATTTCACAGGAATACCCAGGTCTTCCAGGGTAGTGACCATATCTGCGCGCAGATTATAGAGCTGATCTCGTGGAGGAATCGCATGGTAACCGCCATGAATCGGGATAAAATGCCCGTGTCCACCATTGGCTGAATTCCAATTCGATTCTACCGAATCGACCCGATAACTGGCTATGTTGATATTATTGTCAAATTGGACTTTACTGAATACGTAAAATTCAAATTCTGGTCCCCAAATAGCCTGGTCGGCAATCCCAGTAGTTTGCATAAATTTTTCTGCACGCCGGCAAACTTCGCGTGGATCGCGGAAAAACAGCTCTTTGGTATCTGCTTCTAGTGTGTTGCAGATAAAACTAATCGTTGGGGTTTCCCAAAATGGATCAACAAATCCTGTTGTCAGATCGGGAACGAGGACCATATCTCCGGATTTTACACTCTTAAAACCGACACTGGATCCATCAAAACCTACACCATTGGACATCAGTGATGGAGTAAATTCACTGGCGGATATGGTGACGTGATGCCAACGGCCCCACAAGTCGCTGAATTTCAAGTCAACCATACGAATTTCGTTTGCTGTGATAAATTCAGCTGCTTCTGAGAAGTCTTTGAACATATACTCTCCTTAGAGAAGTGATGATCTCTCCCAAATGATTTTGGGAGAGTAATTCCCAATTCTGACTTTGGTTTTGTTAATTACTTCTTGTTTTTACTCAATAACCAAGCACCAGCGCCAATGGCAGCAGCCAGTGCACCTAAGGCCACACCCGCTTGAATAACAGTTTTGGGTTCCATGCCTGGCATAACCACTTCACCGTTTCCATAGTTTTTAAAGAGTTGTCCCCAAGGGTTCTGGAGTGCTTCCTCAACCCGTTTTCGGCCTACAAATGGATACCAGTAGACATTGTGATAGAAATTGCTCGCAAAGAAACTCCACGGGACAATTGGACTTTGCAATAAGATTTTTTCAAAAGGTTTAAGCGGTCCGTGATAAATCATTTTTTGGCCTTTTGACGCAAAGGTATCCTCTTGGACAAAGCGCCAATCCGGTTCCTGATTGATATCATAGCCAACAATTTCAATCTCTCTTGGGTCGCCTACTCCCAACCCTAATTCATGAGCAATTCGAATGAATGGAATTGACATTGGGTCAAATCCCTGAAGTTTCGCAGAAACTGCATCAATCGCTACTTGATCCGCAGAGGCAATCAAAATATTTTTTTCATGCCAACGCATTGCACGAGGACCGGGACCATCTCCCGCGAAAGTGCCATCCATCACTGCAAAAATACCAGGGTGAATTTCCTGTTGGATGGTTAAAAGGTCAACCAGGGTTTCATGGATAACACTGTGAGTCCAGTGGCGGTTGCGGTGCAGTAAACCACCAAAAGCATTTTTCATTGCCCCGGTAATTGTAGTAAATACATGCGTTTTAACAGTGGGTAGATGAACGATGTTTTTCCCTATGAGGGATTTCGGGATGTAAACACCTTCGGGGTAAACTTTGTCTAAAACGAGAAAAGGACGTGATTTTGGTTCGTATCGAACCCAATCAAATTGCTCCTGGTATAAATATTCACACGTCACATTCATTTTGTCTGTGACATATTTATGTTTGTTATTTACTTCTCCCAGGCTAGTATCCACCACTACTGTATCGTTGTGGATGCCTACCAGGTCGGTATAGCCTAATTTTTGAAGGGTTCGAATGGTTCCTTCGAGCTGCCAGGGGGTGGTTGAGCAGGCTGGATACCATGTTTGCCATGAAATATTAATTTTTAAGCCAGTTGACACATCTTTTGGGAGTGCCTGATCGACACCTGCCAATTGCATCAATCGCTCAATATCATCTAATACCGTATCCGGTGATGTTTTGAGAACAGCAACTTTTCCTTTGCCGTTGAATGTGCTCATTGATTCCTCCTAAAATTGGGGTTACTGAGCGATAATCCAGGCTTAGACCACCAATAAGATTTTACAGAACCATATCATACGCGTCCAGTAACACTTGGCTAAAACTTGATGGAAGCTTATCCTATGATTAATCGTATTTTTTGTGCCATTTGTTTCGATTTTGATTCAGAATGCCCGATGTATTCTTCTACTCGCATCAAATTTATTATGTCTTCTTGTCTCAAATATTGCAATATAAATGGATCGTGCAATATTCGATCGATCAAAGTGTTGGGTTTTCCCAGCCGTACCTCTTCCCAAGAAGCCAGTGAATGGTTTCGTAATACTTCGTGCATTTGTTGGCGGTCTGCGCCAGCTTTTCCTAAAGCCATGAGAACTTTTTCAGTACTGGCGAATGGACCGAAAATTGATAAATTCCGCGAAATTGCTTCTTGATCGATGGTTAATCCATTGAGGATTCTATACAGGGTAATCAATAATTCATCTGCCAACAAGAAAGACTCTGGTAATATTGTTCGCCGGTTGGCACTATCATCCAGTGTCCTTTCAAGCAGGTTTTGAGCAGCGTTTTGCCAGGCAATTTGTGGGAATTGTGCCGCTAATCTAGCTAGCGAATTCAGTTTTTCCGCCTGAATCGGATTTCTTTTGAATGGCATTGCAGAGGATCCCACTTGTTTTTTTCCAAACGGCTCACGCCATTCGCCAATCGGCGGAGATTGTAAAATTCGCAAGTCAAAGGCAAACTTTGAGATGGTAATTGCCAGTCCTGCCAATGCCGCGGTCACTGTGTAATCCTGTTTCCGTGGATAGGTTTGACTGGCAATCATGTAAAAAGGAAGGTTTAATTCTTCACTCAAACGTCTTTCAAATCCCGGATAATTTTCTGCTCCAATTAATTCCTCATAGGATGCAGCGCTGCCAACCGCTCCTTTAAAACCCTTACCGCGAATATTATTACGAGTTTCCTGTAATAAGGAATAATCTTCAAACAAATCTTGGGCATATAGCGACAAACGATATCCTAAAGTTGAGGGTTCGGCTGGTTGAAGATGGGTGAAGGCCATAATCGGTGTGCCTGCCCAATAATCGATCAACTCGCAAAATTTTGATAATACAGTTTTTAATCTCTCTAATACCAACCCCATTGCATCTTTAACCCGGATTGCATCGGCATTGTCTTCAATATCCATTGAGGTTGCCCCCAGATGAATTATGCCTCCACCAATTGGGCACTGTTCAGAATATGTTTTTATCTCAGCCATTAAATCATGTCGAATTTCTTCTTCAATTTCTAGTGCTCTTTGGATATTAATTTGATCTTGATGTGATTTCAGGTCTTCTACCTGGTCAGGTGTCACCAGATCGTATGTTGACTGTACATTGGCTAATGCAACCCAAATTTTCCGCCACAATTTTCTTTTATATACTTCGCTCCAAATTTCGCGCATCTGAGGACTGGCATACCGCCAGCTAAATGGAGATTGATAGGTGTTAAAATTATCCATGCTATTTATTCCAAATCTATTTTTAGTTGCAAAAAGAATGTTTGAAGTTATAATTTAGGAAGTATATGTTCACCAACTTCCCCTTAATGCCGGAAATATTTGCAGCCATTGTCCTAATCCGTTGATTATTATACCTATTCTAATTGCTTTCTGGCATTGAGGGGATCCAAATATTAATGTGCCAGGAGGTTTCTCTGGATACACATCGAATTACACAAAATTTAGGGGGTAGTCCAGGTCCCATTAAACAACTAACTACTGGTAGCGTTTTGGTTG
>JAJUJY010000289.1 GCA_029265085.1 Chloroflexota bacterium | reverse complement strand
TCCCGGTGGGCGCGATCACCGGCGGGCAGCCTGATGGTGACGGGCATCCATACAGCGCATTGGTATTGGTGCCGGAATACGGCTTTTGTTCCGGAACACTGATCGCAGAAGATGTGGTCTTGACAGCAGGCCACTGCACCAGTTTCTTCGACAGCCTTCCGGCTGGTATGGAGGTATGGATTACCTTTGATACCGTAGCGGCGGTAGATCCATATACCTGGGGTGTCATTCCTGGTGAAGGAACCTGGTATATTTCCGATTCTTGGGTCACGCATCCAGGGTATGATGATGCTGCCTGGCCTTTCACCCCGGACTACGGCCTGGTCTTTTTGGAAGAAGCGGTGGTTGGGATTGAGCCAGCCCCATTGGCTGCCGAAGGATATGTCGATGAACTGGTGGGAACCACCGGCCAGACCAAAGAACGCTTCTATGATGTGGGCTATGGACAGAACGGCGTCACAATTGGCGGCGGTCCATATTACCCCAACTTTGATTGGACGCGCAAAGTGGCTGAACAACGCTATATGCCCAGCAAAGGGACGGTTGGGTCGCTTGATCCGATGTGGTTAACCTTGATCAATGTTCCGTCAGGGAATTTTGGCGCGGGCTGCGGCGGTGACTCCGGTTCAGGTGTGTTTACCGCGGGCGGCACGGTAGTGGCTGTGCATACCGGCGGCTATCACCTGGGATACAACGGCTATCTGTGCGGGCGGATGACTTCGCTCAATCACCGGATCGATGTTCCTGGTGTGTGGGATTGGATTGCCTCGTATCTTGACTGAATCGACATAACTGATTTGGCCCGGCCTGCCTGTTAAGCAAAACGGGCAGGCCGCTTTAACACAAAGCGGGAGGTGGTCTATTAATCTCAAATGGAATATCCCGTTTATTTGGATTGCTTTCCTTGGTATACTCTTGGCGGGTTGTGCGCCTACGCCGCCGTCTATCCAACCGGTGGATCAAACAGTTGATACGCCGTACGGTTTGCTTCGGCAAATCTCTGATTTTCCCCTCTATGAACTGCATTATAGTGAAGACTATCTTCCGCCTGAACAACTTGCTGCCGCTGGAATATTATCGGAGCCAGTGAAGAACTCTCAAGAAGATTTTGCTTGCTCCTGTTTTGCTGCAATGGGTGATGCTGGCGAGCGAATATTTGGGCGTAATTTCGATTGGTATTTGCATCCCGTAATGGTTTTGTTTACCCAGCCTGCAGGCCGGTATGCCTCGGTTGCACTGGTTGATTTGCATTATCTTGGCTATGGCGAAGCCCTTTCTCCAATGGAGGACCCTTCTGCGCTGGGTGATGCACCCTATTTGCCTTTCGATGGGATGAATGAATACGGCCTGGCGGTCGGGATGATGGCGGTGCCTCATGCAGAAGGCGGCACGGATCCAGACAAACCCACGCTGGAGGAACTGGAAATGATCCGTGTGGTATTAGATTCGGCGCGAGATGTACCGGAAGCACTGGTTTTGTTTGATCAATACAACCTGGATTTTGGTAATGTGCCGGTGCATTTTATGATTGCGGATGCGGTTGGGAACTCTGCGGTGGTTGAATACCTGGATGGTAAGCCGGTGATCACCCAAAAAGAATTGGATTGGCAGGTCTCAACCAATTTTATTTTGTCAGAAGAGCAGCCTGCCGGTGATGAGTCGCCTTGCTGGCGCTATAACCTATTGTATGCTGAACTCCAAAAGAGCCAGGGGATGGCCAATGAAGAGCAGGCGATGAATTTATTAGCTCAAGTTTCGCAAGGTGGTGAGACTGCCACGCGCTGGTCTGGGGTGTACAACCTGTCTGCACTTACTTTAGATCTTGCGCTGGGAAGAAATTTCCAGCAGGTGTTCCAATTTAAACTTGACAGGGATGGATGATTTCTTAGAAAATCCTAAGAAATACACTGTGAGAAACGGGTGTTTCGGCCTGTACAATGATTATTACCAATTAAATTGTATTTTCGTGGCCAAATAATTGAAATATACAGCAGGTTCAATATCGCAGATCCATTCAGGAAGTCTCTTGATTGGATTTTCATTTTTTATCTTTGGGGAGGTGCATCACATTTTCTGAATGCTGCAGAAGACAGGCGAGGTGAGATTGGCAGACTCACCCTGGCGGTTGGTTTCACGGATCAATAGGAGAACTGAATGAAACAAAAAACTCTTTTTGCAAGCTGGATTGTGATTTTTGTGCTGAGCCTGGTA
Source organism: Chloroflexota bacterium (assembly GCA_029265085.1). Next base: position 881 of record JAJUJY010000289.1, on the reverse strand, counting down.
CTGACCCCGGCACAGGTGGTGCAGGCGGCTGGTCCGACTGAATTATTTTTTTCCGAATATATCGAGGGCAGCAACAACAATAAAGCCCTGGAAATTTATAACGGCACCGGCGCGGCAGTGAATCTGGCTGCGGGTAGTTATAATGTCCAGATGTTTTTTAATGGCAGCGCTTCGGCTGGATTAACCATCAGTCTGACCGGCACAGTCGCCAATGGGGATGTGTATGTGGTGGCGCAATCAAGCGCAGTCGCTGCGATCCTGGCGCAAGCTGACCAGACCAATGGCGCGGGCTGGTTCAACGGTGATGATGCAGTGGTGCTGCGCAAGGGAACAACCATCATCGATGTCATTGGGCAGATTGGGTATGATCCCGGCACAGAATGGGGCACGGGGCTGACCAGCACGGCGGATAACACGCTGCGCCGGAAAAGCACGGTTCTTGCAGGCGACCCCAACGGCAGTGATGCATTTGACCCCGCGCTTGAGTGGGAAGGTTTTGCCATGGATACCTATGGCGGGTTAGGCAGCCACACCGTGGTGCTCCCGCCTCCCGAAGATGCTGCGCCGGAAGTGGCCAGCACCTACCCGCTGAACGGTGCAACGGATGTACCGGTCAATGCAAACCTCTCGGTTACTTTTAGCGAGCCGGTCAATGTGACGGGAGCCTGGTATACCCTGGTCTGTTCCAGCAGCGGCAGCCACAGCGGCGTGGTCAGCGGCGGACCAACCAGCTTTACGATTAATCCCACAATGGATTTTGTCCGCGGCGAATCCTGTACATTAACGATTGTTGCTGGTCAGGTAGCCGACCAGGATGCGAATGATCCACCCGATACGATGTTGGTAGATTTTACAGTGGGTTTCAGCGCTCTGGATGTGTG
>JAJUJY010000145.1 GCA_029265085.1 Chloroflexota bacterium | reverse complement strand
GATAGATTTCGGCTCCGGTCTTTCTGAACTCTTCCGCCTTTTCTTGCATGCCGATCTGAATCGCCCGTTGCTCGTCGATCTGTTTCTGCGCCGCGTAGTCCCGCACGTCCTGCGTGATCTTCATCGAGCAGCTTTGACCTGACCGGTGTCTCCGGCGAGGTCAGCATGCGCTTCAAGATGTGGTACGACCTGGAAACCGACTACGACTACCTCTACCTGCTGGCCTCCACCGATGACGGCGATTCCTGGCAGATTCTGGATACCCCCTCCTGCACCACCGAAGACCCCTCCGGCAACAGCTACGGCTGCGGCTATAACGGCGTCACCGATGGATATGTGGAAGAAGAAGTGGATCTCTCCCAGTTTGCCGGTCAAAAAGTGACCCTGCGCTTTGAGTATGTCACCGATGCGGCGGTCAATGGTGAAGGCTTCCTGCTCGATGATGTGGAAATTCCACAGATCAACTACTTTAGCGATTTCGAGACGGATGACGGCGGCTGGATCGGTGACGGCTTTGTGCGCATTCAGAACCGCCTGCCGCAGACCTTCCAGCTCTCACTCATCCGCAAGGGTGACACCACCACCGTCGAGACACTCACCCTCAACGATGAGCAAACGCTGGTCCTGCCGATAAGCTTGAGCAGCCCGGACGAAGAGATCATCCTGGTTGTCAGCGGCACCACCCGCTTCACCCGCCAGGAAGCAGAATACAGCATCGCACTCACCCAATAAGAACCAACTGGACTAAGCCGCTAGCAGAGCGGATAAAAAAACCAGGGCTTGTTTTCCAAGCCCTGGTTTTTTCTTGAATTAATTCGGCGGTCTATGCCTGCGGCCGGCGCAGTGTATCCAGTTCACCTTCCAACTGGATGCGGCGGTCCACAGCAGCCTGCTTCACATCCTGGCGAATGGCGTTCAGCTTGGCCACAACCTGTTCTTGCAAGACGGTGCCAGGAGCCGGAGCGAACAAAATTGCCAGCGCGCTGCCGACTGCGCCGCCGATCACCGCTCCTAATAAAAAGTATGCAAATTTGCGCATGGTTCCTCCTTAACCATCCTCCCCAACCACATCGGCGGGGCAAAATTCTCGGGTACGATATTAATTATACGTTATTTGCCTCGTGAAGTTGCGCCTTTTTTGGCTTTGGCGGCCGCATGTTTGGGGCCTTTATGCTTGCCGGTTGCAAAAGTCGCTAAACCCATCCGCACAAATAACCACGGCGCGCCCAGCGCAATCCACAAACCCACCAGCATATAGCGGAAATACCGCAGCAGGTAGCTCACCAGGTTCGCCTCACGGGGGAAGATTTGGCCAAGGCCAAAATAGAAAATTCCCACCCCCACCACACCGATCAGATAGCGCAGCGCACGTTTACCCCAATCACCGCCGGCATTGTACGGTCCAAAGCGGGCATACAAAACAGCCGCGCCAGCCAGCAAACCAAACCAGGTTCCGCCCAGGGTAAAGAACCCGGTGATTGAGGTTGGGTCAATCGGTTCTTCCGGGGCGGCCAGCAGCGCATTTGCAGCCCACTCAGCCGGAACGGCTAAACCGCTGGTCAGTATTTGCACAAGCCAGCCCGCCAGGATCAATCCAATCGAGGAGAACAGTGCCACCAGCACCAACCGGGAAAGCTTTTGCCGTTTCACCCACCCGGCAACCCGTTTCTCCAGGCGTAAAAACGCCCACAGTAACAAACCGCCGATCAGCCAGCCCGCCAGCACATCGCGGGTGAAATGGACCCCCAGCGCCAGCCGAGACAGGCCAATCAGGAAAATAATCGCGAGTGCCACTGGTTTCGCCCAGGCCCACGGAGCCAGCGCTGCGCCCAACCCCCACAGGCTGGCCGCATTTTGCGCATGGCCGGAAGGCAGGCCGAATGAGGTCTCCGCGATGATTGCCTTTACCCGGGTATCAATCCAATAGGGGCGCGGACTGTGAAAAGTCAGCTTAAAGATGCTGTTCACCCCATTGCTCAACAGGAGCATAATCCCAATCCGCAAGCCAACTTGCGCATCCACACACCAATACAATATGGGCATAACCAGCAGGTAAAACTCTTCATTGCCCAAGAAAGTAAAAAAGCTCAGGATGGTCGTCAGCCAGGAACCCAGTCCCTGAAGAAACAAATTAACCGCAACTTCCGCTTGTAAGAGTGCATCCATGTTGAAACTCCTGTGAAATTGATCGTTCGGTGTGAAATCAGGCGAAACAAAATCCCCCCACATCATTATATAGCAAACCTTCATTTCCTCCTTCCATTGACGAAAACAAACCTCTTAATGTACACTCAAAACATGAAAAAATACGTAGATCGCTGGTGGAACATCCCGGCTGCCTTACTTCTCCTAGCAGCGATTACAACGGCCGCATCCCGCTTAAGTACCACCGAATGGACGGAAAACTTAGATATGGTGGTTGTCCTGGCAATTTTCGGGGCCATTCTTGGGCTTGGGCTGGGGTATTCCAGGTTTAAAGGCTGGCTGGTCGGTATCTTTTGCATCGTATACACGCTGTTCTTTGTACCCTGGCAGTTAGGATTAACCCTCGGTGAGGATATCGCCTGGTTAGAGCGGCTTGAAAGCCTGGGCGGGCGGTTGTGGGCCAGCCTGGCTATGATCTTTCAAAACCAGCCGCTGACCGACCCGCTGCTGTTTCTGACAAACATGGCGCTGCTCTTTTGGGCCTTAGGCTTAACCGCCGGTTACGGCCTCACCCGTTCGGCGCGCCCCTGGCAGCCGCTGGTTATTGCCGGCGTAGCCATCATGATTGTGGATTTTTACAATCCGCCCATCGCCAGAGGCGGCATCTACCTGGCTTTCTTCATCATTTTCGCCTTGCTGCTGCTCACCCAATTAAATTACATCAAAAGCGCAAAGCAGTGGGAAGATCAGAAAATCACCATCGAATCGGATTTCGCGATCAATGTAGGGCGCGGGTCATTGGTGGCCGTGCTTGCCCTGGTCATCATTGCCTGGAATGCAACCACCGCGATCAAATCGTTCTATCCCGACACGCCAGAACAAGAGCAGCTGGTAAGAGCCTGGCGCGGAATCCAGCGCTGGTTTGAAAATGCCGTAGCTCCCTTGCGCGGCCCGCTCATCATTCCGCTGGAAGTGTACGGTGACGAATTCACCCTTGGCACAGGTTCAGCCCTAGGCGACCAGGTGATCTTTACAGTGGACTCAAATTCCAGTGCCCCGCCCGGGCAGGCATTTTACTGGCGCGCTCGCTCCTACGACAAGTATGAAGGCGGCCACTGGATCAGCACCATTGAGCAAAAGGCCACATTGACAGACGAGGACTGGGAATCGGAATTTACCGAAGTGAGGGGAACTGCCCGCTACCGCTTTACCATCCAGACCGAGAAAAATTTGGGGATGCTGTATGCGCCTGCTGTCACAACCCGCGTCAGCCGCCCGGTAACCATGATTTTTGACCAGGAGCTTAAGGTCGGCGTAGATATCATCACGTTGTTGGCAGAGCCAATGATTCGGACCGGTGAAAGCTACCGGGTGGAAGCGATGATCAACACGCCAACCATTGTTGAATTACGGGCAGCCGGAACCGATTACCCGGACTGGATCACGCAGCGCTATTTGCAATTACCCGAAGACTTTCCGGACAGCATTCGCACCCTGGCCGCCGAAATTACTGCCGGTATGGAAACCCCGTACGACAAAGCAATGGCCATAACCTATTACCTGCGCGATAACATCGAATATGCCCCGGTGATTGACACGCCGCCAGCCGGGCGAGACCCCATCGAATGGTTCTTGTTTGATTACAAGCGAGGTTTTTGCAATTATTACGCTACCGCGGAAATTTTGATGCTGCGCTCATTAGGCGTTCCAGCCCGCTGGACAGCCGGGTATGCTCAAGGTGAATACGAGATTGAGCAAACCATCTACTCCGTACGGCAAAAAGACAGTCATGCCTGGCCGGAAGTCTATTTCCCGGAAATTGGCTGGATCGAATTTGAACCTACTGCCTCACAACCGCTTTTGGACCGCCCATCCGGAATTAATCTCAACCAGTCAAACCGGCCTCAATTTGGCACTGATCCGCTGCAGCGGCTGGAAGAAGACCTGGAAAGCGAGGAATCGCCTTCCAGTCAGCCTACCGAAGAGCCGGCTCCCCCGGAAGAGACAGAGCCTTTCCTAAAAAAATGGTTGTTCCTAATGATTCTGGGTGGAATTGCCCTGGCAATTATCATCACCAGTATCTTCTTAATTCGCGCGTCCTATCGCAACCCTGAAAAATCGGTGCCAGTATTGATCGAAAAATCTCTGTTAGCCAGGGGATTAAAACCGCCCGCCCTGCTGCGATTGTGGACAAATATGGTGCGTCTCACACCCATTGAGCGGGTTTTTTATCATATTGAGTGGCTCAACCGCTTTATGGGATACAAAGAGGAGAAGTTATTGACGCCAACAGAACAGGTCAATGTGCTTACCAATATCTTCCCTGAGAGTAAAGAAGCTGCCGAGATTTTATTAGACGAATATCAAAAAGAAATTTACAGTCCGCACCCGGCCGATATTGACCGGGCTCGGGAAGCTCGCAAAACACTCTGGCAATTGGCCATTCGCCAACGCACAAAAGCCCTGGTTGACTATGTATTAGCTGGTAAACCAATGAAAACATCCTGACCGCCAGCGAGGTAATTTTTGAACGATCACGTTTCAACGACCTTCACCGCCCTGGAACAAAGCCTTCATTCCCTGGAACTCCTTTCCAGTCAATTATCGTCCTATTTAAATCAAAGCCGGCCAGCTGCCCTGCCTGGCCGGTTTTACGAGCAGGTTTTTGAACTGGAAAAGCAGGTCAACCAGATCCAGAAGCAGGCACAAAACATGGAGGACGAACGCCGCAACCTGCGCGCCCTGGCGCAAATTGGGCAGGTGGTCAACTCCTCGTTGGATTTGAACATTGTGCTGCAAATTGTTATGGACACCATCATCCGCCTTACCGGTGCAGAACGAGGCTTCTTAATGCTGAAAAGCCCCCAAGGCGAGCTGATTCCGCAGATTGCCCGCAACTGGGAGCAAGAAACGTTACATTCGGATGAATTTGCAGTCAGCCGCACGATCATCGAACGTGTAACCAGTGAAGGCCAACCTGTATTAACCACCAATGCGCAAGATGATCCACGATTTGGAAAGCAGCAAAGCGTCATTACGTATAATTTAAGGTCCATTTTGTGCGTTCCTCTGCGCGTTAAAAGCGAAATCACAGGAGTCATCTACGCAGACAACCGCATCCGGAGCGGATTGTTCACCCACAAAGAACTTGAACTGCTTTCTGCATTTAGCCATCAGGCGGCCGTAGCCATTGAAAATGCACGGTTATTTGATTCCGTCCGGCAGACTCTGGCAGAAGTCACTGAATTAAAAAATCTGATGGATAACGTTTTTTCATCCATCGCCAGCGGCGTGCTGACTGCCGATGTACAGGAACGGATTGTGATGTGCAACCGTGCCGCAGAATTGATATTACAGCAATCTGCCAGTCAACTCATTGGAAAGCAGTTAAAAGCAACCCTTCCACCACTTGCCCCGGCCATAGAGCCGCAATTAAAGCATGTATTAGAGACCGATCAACCCGTCTTGGGCTTTGAGATCAGCCAGGAGCTTCCAGCTCGCGGGCAGGTTGATCTGCGCCTGAGCCTGACCCCCCTCAAAGATGTGGAACAAACCACACAAGGTGTGGCAATTGTCTTAGACGATCTGACCGAGAAAAAACACCTCGAAGCGCAACGCCGCTTATTTGAACGCATGGTTTCACCGGCAGTTATCAACCAGCTAAATCCGGATGATCTGCCGCTAGATGGGCAGCGCAAAGAAATTACCGTTCTGTTTGCAGATATCCGCGGATTTACCAGCTTTAGCGAAGATTTACAGCCAGAAAAGTTGGTCAAGGTGTTAAATCTCCATCTTGCTGCCGCCGCGGATGCAATCCTGCATGAAGAGGGAACCATTGATAAATTTATGGGCGACGCAGTCATGGCCTGGTTTAATGCCCCTATTCCACAGCAAGATCATCCCATGCGGGCAATCCGCTCTGCACTTGCCATCCGTGACGCGTTAACTGCAATTCATCAACAGCTGCCGGAAAAATTTTCCCTCTCTTTTGGTATTGGGATTCACCTTGGAGATGCCGTGCTCGGCTTAATAGGCACCGAAAAACGGTTAGAATATACCGCCATTGGTGATAGTGTGAATATTGCCAAGCGCATCCAGGAAAATGCTGCTCCCAACCAGATCTTAATCAGTGAAGCGGTTCTACGCCTGGTTGAAAGTCAGGTCATCGTTCAAAAGGTCGAAGATATCCAGGCAAAAGGCAAAAGAACGCCCATCCCTGTTTATGAAGTTATTGGATTACGCTAATCCAGACGATCCCAAGCCTGGATAACAATCTGGATTAATTGTTCCATGCCAGTCCGTACGGGTTCAATCTCGATATATTCGTTATGTGTATGCGGGCTTCCACCTTTGGTCAGGCCAATGCATACTGCCGGATATCCCCGGCTTAATGGTATGTTTGCATCGGTTGAGCCAATTTCTAAGGTACTCGTAATATCCAGTTTGGATAATACCGCCGAGCACAGGTTTATTAAGGGATGATTCGATCCAAGCACACCGGCAGGACGGGAACCAATCATCTCTGTTTTAAAAGTCACACCATTTCTTTCCCGGCTTTCAACCGTGCGTTTAAAGCGGCTGACCAGTTTGGACAAGGTGTTGTGATCTTCCGAGCGCAAATCAAGGTCGAACCAGGCATTTGATGCAATCGTATTGATCGAAGTCCCGCCCTGGATGATCCCCACATTTAGCGTGGTGCGTGGTTTTTTTGGTAATGAAATTTCATCTAACCGGGAGACAACAGCTGCAAGCTCATGGATAGCAGAAGGCTGGCCGTAATCTACCCATGAATGCCCACCAGCAGTTTCCGCGGTAACCCGGTAACGGATTACCCCCAATCCGCGGTGACAAATCTGGCCTAAACCCATACCTTCCAGGATGATATAAGCTATTGGATCCGCTTCAAAACGATCCACCAACGCATTCATGCCCCGCAGATTCCCAAGGCCTTCTTCACAAACATTTGCAGCCAGCCATACGCGTCCTGGAAGAATCGTATTGGTTTCTTTAAGCCAATGCGCCAGTCCCAATAAAGCAGCCAGCCCCAATGAATTATCTCCAATCCCAGGGCCGGTAATTCGATCCGGAGATTTTTGCAAAGGGAGTACGCTTCCTAAGGGGTGAACCGTATCTAAATGGGCGCTAATGACCAGCTCGCGATCCCCTGTCCCAGGCAGGCAGCCGAATACATTTCCAACCTCATCCATGTAAACATCTTCCAGATCAAGAGATTGAAATGCCTTTAGCACATACTCCGCCCGCTCTGATTCCGAAAAGGTAGGAGCAGGGATTTGTTGAATGGCACAAGTCTGCTCTAAGACATAATTCACCAATTCCGCTGATATTTTTTTCATACTTTCCGGACCATATCTCGCAATGCCTGCAACCTGGCTTCAGCCAGTCCTGGCATTGCGTCCAGCGCGTAATACGGACCACTGCCTTCAATTACCAGTGAGGCTGCGACATTGCCATATAACGCAGCTTCCAAGGGATCGTAGGAACTTCTCAACCCTGCCAAAAATCCACCACAAAACGCATCCCCGGCACCGGTTGGATCCACTACCCGTGCAGGATAAGCAGGGATAATATAGCGTGCATGCCGGGCATGATCATAGACGATTTGTCCACGAAGACCGCGTTTGATCACAATAATTTCACACCCCATAGCAGCCAATTCATCAGCCATATCCCATAATTTTTCAGTGCGCCCCTGGAAGAGGCTGAGCATTTTGTCTTCGTTCGGTAAAAAAGCCGTGATTCCCCTTAACACAACCGGAATATCATCCCAAAAGGTGGGATTCATATACCCGGCAGAAGGATCTAAAGTAATGGTCGTTACATGCCCCTGGCGCAGGGCTGGCGGTAATAATGTATGGCTCAAATAATCCATCGGGGCCAGGTGAGCCGCTGTTGCATCCAGATAATCTGATGGAAAATCGCTAAGCCGGACGGTGAATGATGTTGGCTGTGTGCGGCTGTCCATTTGCACAACCGGATCCGTATATCCCAACAATGCTTTAGGAAAAGGTAACCCAAGGCGAGAAAAATGCGCCACAGGATTACTAGACGTATGATCTTCCTGATCGAGATAAGCAGCAAACCGGCGGTGATCTAATGAAGCCGGTAATATTTTTACACCGCGTGTGTCCAGTCCTTGCTGCCCCATCTGAGCCAGCCATTCCTGCGGATAATCTTCCCCCACCCTGCCAATTAAACCAATATGACTATCCCAAAGACGCAGACCAACAGCTGCATAGATTAAATTTCCCCCCGGCAAATCCAGGCAGGCACTCCCTGATGGGGTGAGGATAAAATTCCGGTGTAGGTGACCAGCAATAATGAAACGGAGAAATGGTGCACTATCCATGATAATTGTTCCTGTCACAAATTCCACCCCGATCAGTGGCAGCCAAAAATAAAATAACACATTACCAGTAAATCAAGAGGGGCACGGGGAGGCATTCCATTATTTTCAATTATTGGAACCCCGTGCCCCTCTTTAAATTGGGGCTATATCAACGAAAACCAACAATTTTGATGAATTCGAATAAAACCAACCGTTCTTATTTGGATCCCATATCGGAAATCATCCGCAGCAGGCCAAGTAAACCAAGGCCAACCTTAACACCATCTCCAGCGGTTAATTTTGGCTTATCAACGGCCTGTTCAGCCCGCTGAACAAAAATTATCGCGGCCACAATGCCAGCTACCAATCCCACGACGCCGCCAATGATTATTGTTTTTGTTTTCCAGTTGTCCATAGTTTGCAATCCATTTTTTATGAAACAAATCGATCAAGAAGATTGTCGTTTAAATATACGCCAAAAAGCTTGCCAACTCGCGCTCCAACCATTAACCGTCATAACCGGTTTAGCCAGCCGGTTCAATATATTTAACAACCCCAGGTTAATGATCATTAGCCGTACATTTACCAGCCGGGCATATATCGGTAAAATGTGGATCAATTTACTTAATCCGTAAATCATCAATCCCAGAAAAACAAAAAAGACCAGGCTGATCATTAACCAGGGCGCAATCATCCAGATCAATGAGATACTTGCCCATTGGCCAGTTTTGGGATTTCCAGGACCTGCCGTGACCACAGCCAGTACAGCTAATGCCAAAATCACCAGAGACGCAAAGGTCATCGGCAGATAAATTTGCCAGACCTTTTGACGCTGGTGATTCGGATTCGGTTCAATCGGGGTAGAGCGATTTGAGTCGTTCATCCCTAATATTCTAACATGTTTTATTCAATTATATTCCTGGCATGCAGCACAATTTATCTGCATATTCTGCCAGATCAATCTTCAAACGAGCAACCCCTGATTCCATAGCAGCCCGCGCTATAGCTGTTGATTCCCACAGGCACACTCTTTTATCCAAAGGCTTCGGGACAATATAGTCCTTACCAAATTCAAGATGATCGACATTGTAAGCCAAAAGAACATCAGCAGGAACCGGCTCTTTGGCCAGCCGGGCTAACGCCTGTGAAGCAGCAATTTTCATCTCATCGTTAATTTTGCGTGCACGCACATCCAGTGCCCCGCGGAAAATAAATGGAAATCCCAAAACATTGTTGATTTGGTTTGGATAATCAGAGCGGCCAGTCGCTACAATTGCATCCGGCCGGACTGCCCGTGCTAATTCATACTTAACTTCGGGATTGGGATTAGCCATCGCAAAGATAATTGGATTGCTGCTCATAGATTTGAGCATTTCCTCGTTAACAAGGTCCGCCACAGAAACGCCGATAAACACATCAGCACCTTTCATCACTTCAGCCAGGGTGGCTGGGCGGTCTCCCTGCGCATACACAGCCCGCTCGGGGAACATTTCTTCCTTGCGCCCGTGATAAACCAATCCGGCCACATCGGTCATCCAGATATTTTCACGGGGTACGCCCAACTTAACCAACTGGTTTGCACAGGCAATGCCTGCTGCACCTGAGCCAGAAAAGACGATCTTAATTTGATCCAGTTTACGGCCAGTAATCTCCAGGGCATTCAACAGTGCTGCCCCCAGGATGATCGCGGTTCCATGCTGGTCATCATGAAAAACCGGAATATCCAGCATCTCCTGCAGTTTAGGTTCTATGTAAAAACATTCCGGCGAACGGATATCTTCCAAATTGATCCCGCCAAAGGTTGGCGCAATGGCTGCCACTGTGCTGATAAAGTGATCAGGATCCAGTGTATTGACTTCAATATCAAACACATCAATCCCAGCGAATTTCTTAAACAATACTCCCTTGCCTTCCATTACCGGCTTGCTGGCCAAAGCCCCGCGATTTCCCAAACCGAGGATTGCCGTACCGTTTGAAATAACCGCAACCAAGTTCCCGCGATTGGTATATTC
>JAJUJY010000281.1 GCA_029265085.1 Chloroflexota bacterium | reverse complement strand
TTCCGCTGCTAACGGATACGCTGACCCAATCGTCATTTTTACCTGTTCTGCCATGCGTTCACCAATAAACAAATTATATTTATTGCGAACATATTGGATGATATCCTGGTCCAACTCGTCACCAGCCACGCGCAGTGACCGTGAAACCACAATACCACCCATCGAGATCACCGCAACTTCCGTTGTGCCGCCGCCGATATCCACCACCATGCTTCCCCGGATGTCGAGGACTGGCAGTCCGGCGCCTAATGCAGCTGCCCGCGGTTCTTCAATCAAATGCGCCTCGCGTGCTCCAGCAGACATCGCTGCATCATACACTGCACGGCGCTCTACTTCGGTTGCGCCCGATGGAATTCCGACGACAACACGCGGTCTGGGCATGGGTACAACAGTCTGTTGGTGTGCTTTACCGATGAAATACCGCAGCATAGCCTGGGTAATTTCAAACTCAGAGATCACTCCATCCCGCAGCGGACGAATCGCCAACATATTTGCAGGAGTGCGGCCAACCAGTTCTTTCGCTTGCTGGCCAATTGCCAGCGGCATGCGCGAACGTTTATCAATTACGACCCAGGAGGGCTCGTCTATCACGATGCCTTTTCCCCGGACATTCACCAGGGTGTTTGCTGTTCCCAGGTCAATGCCAATATCCAGGGAAAACAATCCCATCAGCCAATTGAAAGGATTGAACGCCAAAATGCTCTCCTTATCCCACGTTCGGGTAAATTCTAAATATAGATGACATACTAAATTAGGATTATACCATACTAATAATATCGATATTTTTGTAATCCATCCATGAAATCTGATCATTCCCTTTAAATCTTAACAATGATAATCAAGGAGGAAGATGAAATATGCAGCTGCGGAGCGCTTGACATACAGGCGCACCCTGGAATATAATCCCACCTATCAAGCGGGTGTCGCCAAGTGGTAAGGCAGTAGCTTCCCAAGCTACCATTTCGTGGGTTCGAATCCCATCACCCGCTCTTTTTATTTAATCAAAAATTCAATTTCAGGCGGGAATGTATCAAAATTATTCGTTACGCGCCAGTTGGCAAATTCCTTGCACCATTGTTAAGAAAATTCCACCAATAAACCTAACAATAATGAAAGGGTCGGTGTCGGCTTTATCGATATCGTAATATAATTTTTTAAGGTGTAAACTTGCTCGGATTATACCGTTTTATTACCCACACCAAACTCCTTAAGGAGCTGAATCCCAATGCCGATTCCCAAAAAAGTTTTATACGTGGAAGACAATTTTGATAATCGCATACTTGTCAGGCGAATACTACAATCAGAAGGATATGAAATCCTGGAAGCGGAAAATGCTTCACAGGCATTCAAAATTCTTGAAACCCAGATTCCGGATGTAATTTTGATGGATATTAACATGCCGGGTATGGATGGTTATACATTGACCAATCACATCAAAGCGATGCCGCAAACCTCACATGTCCCCGTATTGGCCTTAACCGCTAATGTCATGCGTGGTGATAAAGAACGCACATTGCAGGCCGGCTGTGATGGATACATTGAGAAACCAATCGATATTGACCTTTTCTTGGAGCAGGTGGCCAAATTTTCAAATCACCGCCATTAAAAGGAAAATTTTTATGGTCAGCCTTTCATCACTCCCCCAAAAAACAAATTCTTCCATAACCAATCCCAATTCCCCAATGACAACAAATGACTTAAAAGATGTTACCGTGTTAGTTGTTGAAGACAATGTTTCCAATTTTGTCTTGATTGCTCGAATGCTTGGTTTTTTAGGGATCCATTGTGAATGGAAAACCTCTGGATATGAAGTCGTAGAATATGCAGATACACTGCCCCGCCTGGATCTGATCTTAATGGATATTCGTTTACCATACGAAGATGGATATAGCGCACTCAGAAAAATCCGCCTCTCCCCGCGCTTAAAAGACACCCCTGTCATTGCCGTGACAGCTGAAGCTAGCGTTGAGCAAATTAATAAAGCCCGTCAGGCAGGCTTTGATGGCTTTTTAGGAAAACCCCTCGATCCGGATCTGTTCCCCGATCAAATTCAACGTATTTTGAATGGCGACTCCGTCTGGGAATTGAGCTAAGGAGATTCAATGAGCAAACAAGCCCCAACCAAGCAGCATCCACTGGTCCGTTATCGCCGGACACTTGCTCCTACGATGATAATTTCTATTATCATTTTTAGTTTGTTGCCTGTTTTATTGGTTGGAGCTTTTTCCGTTATTTTTTTCCAAAGAAATATTCAATCCACAATCACTGATCAGATCCATTCTTTTACATCACAAACTTCTCAGCAATTTGACCTTCTAGCTTCCAGCCAAATAGATGATCTGGTTCAGTTTTCTGAGCAAGAAGGCTTTCAATCCCTTGTCTCAAAATTGAATCAGGAGAATTTATCGGCGGCTCAGAAATCCGCTTTGCTAGAAGATATTAATGACTTTTTTCGCGAAACGCCATCCGCTCAAAATCGAAATATCTTGCTCGTGGACGAAACAGGTGTTGTCGTTACCGCCACCAATTCGGATTGGATCAATTCCAATTGGGCAGAATATCATTGGTTTAAATCCACTGATGTTCTTCGGAAAAGTTTTTTAGTATTCAGCCCATTTGCAGGCTTTGATGGGCAATTTGTCTTGTTCAGTCAATTGCCCGTTGGCGAAAACGCTCCGAAGTACAATTTAGTGGCTGCTTCAGTAACCAACTTGCCTCAAACAACGCTTTCGGCATGGCAATCGATCCACCAACAGGCTGAGGCTTACGTCTTTACCTCGAATGACTTATTGGTTGGGCTCAACGGCAGCACAACAAACCTGACAAAATACAAAACCAGCGAACCACAGCTCAATTCGCTGATCCAATTACGGGCCAGTCAACAGCCTGGCGGCAAAACAGTACTATCTGACCAAGACAGCACGTATGCATATGGGTATTCGATTCCATCACTAAACAGTGTATTGGTAGTTGCAGCCCCGATAAAAGCAGGGATTTCTTTATCTGAAATTCCTTTTCCCTGGTTAATTGGCATTTTTGGAGCTATCTTATTAAGCTTCATTTTATTATTGGTAATCCTCTCTCAAAATCTCATTTTCCCGATGGTTCAATTTGCTGAGACTGCCAAAAATTTAGCCAACAACGAATGGACACCCCAATTAACCATCAATCGTAAAGACGAAATTGGACTTTTAGCCGTTTCAATTAATCAAATATCCGATAGCCTAAGTCGATTAAATCAATTAGCGCAAGACCGCATTGAGGAACGGTAATCCCAAATTAAAAACACATCAGAAATTACACGGCTTGTAATATATGAAAAAACACAGGAAGAAGTGTAGAATTACTCAATATAAACCATCAACAAAAAAAACAATTCGCAGAGGGTCG
>JAJUJY010000202.1 GCA_029265085.1 Chloroflexota bacterium | reverse complement strand
GCCGTCCCATTTTTCGTGATGGCAGTAGGGAATATCGATCGCCGGTTGCAAGTATTGGATTGGAGAAATCATGTCATACGCGAATTGTGGATGTCTGCGCATGATTTCCCATTCATCCTCGTCTAAAGGTCCTGGCTTGAAGAGGATTGAATCGGGGATTGCGATTTTCCCAATATCATGCATTAAGGTTCCGTAGCGGATATTTACCAAATCATTTCCGCTCACCCCCATTTTTAATGCCAGTTGAACAGTCAAGTCGAGAACACATTGGCTGTGCCCTTCAGTTTCATAGTCGCGCAATTCTAATGCTTTTGACCATCCTTTGAGGGTTGTTTCATAAGCAGCTTTTAATTCAACGTTTGATTTGCGAATCGCCTGAATTAATTGCGCATTTTGAATAGCAGTTCCGGCTTGATCGGCAAATGCTTGCAGGCGATTGGCTTGTGATTTGTCGTAATATCCTGGAGTTTCACTATCTAATGAGATAAAGCCAATGACCTGATCTTTTACACAAATTGGCGCTCCTGCTTGAGAAGCTTGCCAGCGGGTTTCTTCAAACATCACCCAGTCTTTATTGTTTTTCGTGCATGGAATTGCAATTGCGCTGCCGCACTGGTACATTTGCAAAAGATTGGGGGTCTGGAATAAATCCAAACGTACTCTGGTTTGCCATTCTGATAATCCGCGTTCTTTGTACCCGTGAGATGCTCGTATGCGGATTGTGCGACGATCTTCGTCCAACAGCATAATCACACCTGCATCATAGTGGATCACTTTCTTAATGTTATGCAAAATCCGATCCATTACTTCGTTCAAATCCAAGGTGCTGTTTAGAGCGGAAGCGGTGTCGCGGAGTGCTTCAGCAAATAAGCGCTGCTCTCTTTCGTTTTGTTCAGTGCGTTTTCGTTCAGTAATATCACGCAAAATGGATTGAACTGCGATGCCAGATTGATAATATAAAGCTGAAATTGCAGCTTCAATTTCAATAATTTGGCCTTTCGCATTTTTTGCTGAAAAATCATAGTGAGTACTGCGAATTTGCTGGGTAAGGATTTTTTGCCTTTGTTCCATTATGATTTGGCGTGATTCGGAAGTGGCAATATCGATAAGTGAAATCGATTGTTGTTCTATATTGTTAATATCAATTCCAAAGATTTGTGTAAACGCCGGGTTCGCAATGACAATTTTCTCATCATATTCCACAACAATTGCATCAATGGATTGTTCGATTAATGACCGGTATTTTGCTTCACTTTCTACAATTTTTGCCTGCCAGTTTTGAATACCTTCCCACATTTTTTTGAGGTTTCCGGCCAAGTCAACAATTTCTTTGAATCCACCTTCCAATAATTTCTGTTCATTCAGGTTGATATTTTCATTAGATGCAAGGGCATTGGCAGAATAGCTTAACCTGGAAACCGGAATTACGATTCGTTTCTGGCCCTCGCTGTTAATACTGATGGTTAAATAATAACCAAACAGAAAAAGTCCACCAATTAAAAATATAAGTAATAAAATGCCTTGTTTGTTGGCTTCAATCAAGTTGATTTCAGAAACGACTGACCAGTTTGCTGTTATAACTGCGCTTTTTGCTACCAAGATGGGTTGAAAATTTGTTAGAGCTAATTCAGAGAATTTTTGATTTCCATTTTTTTCGGTATTTAAATCATGATAATTTATTTGCTGTTCGATCACTTCTTGGGTTGGATGGGCTAATAAGGTGCCTTGATTATCCATGATATAAACTTTTTCCCAAGATTGAACAGTAACATTTTGAACCGTAGTTTGTAATTTTTTTAAGTTCAATTCACCAACAATCAAGCCTTCAGAATTTAAAGGAATTGAAACATAAACGGTTAAGTAACCTGATTTTGGAGAAATGAAAGGACTGGATACCTGATAGGATGATATCTTTTTGCGGTTTTTAAAATAATCTTGATCCGACATATCGAGACCCAGGTAAGCCGGATCTCGCGGACTAATTGCATATATATGACCCTCTGCATTGATTGTATAAATTGTGTCAAAATACGGGTTACTTTGCAAAGCTGCCCATAGGAATTCGTCCACGCTGTCTTCTGGTATGTCGTTGATCACGAGCGCTACGGATTTTAAAACTCGAACTGAATTGATGAGAAAATCATCTGTGCGCGAAGCAACAAGATTCGTGTTTTGAATTAAGTCTTGATTGGCAGTGTTATAAATAAAGTAAAAACTCACCGCTATCGTTGCTATCCCTAAGATTGTAATAGGGATAAATAACCGCAAAAATAGTAATCGAATAAAAACTTGCTTTAATGGGGGATTTACCAGACGAGACACTTTTAATTCTTTACTCAACTTTAGATAGGGGATAGAGAAGATAAAAATGCAGCGACATACTTAATAGCGTTTTGCCCAGTTTCAATATTCGAGTCCGAATTGACGATTTGTGATCCTTTTACAGGTGTACCAATATTGACCATCACTTCTACAGGATGAAAATTCGGCCAAAACATTTGGACTATAGCCCAAATAAACAATGCGTTTTTTTGCCGTTGTTTTGTGTGTTTGGTTAGCTTTAATAATGGATTGCTGTATACCTCTGGTGAAACGACCCCTCGCACAATTATTGGTAAGAGGTAGGTTTCAGGATACTTTTTTAGAAACACTCCAATGCTATTTGACCATTTCGCAGTGTTCGAAACCGCGCCAGGCACAATCACAGGATCAGGTTCTAACTCACCGGATGGAAAGATTAATACGCTCCCATGATTTGCCAATGAATTGCACACCACTCGCATTGCAGCCATCCGATTACTGGTGGACTGATCCATAAAGATCATGTGCCGGCTTGTATTGGGTAATAGCCTTAATAGCGCACGATCGTTGGTCAAAATTTGCAAATCATTTCTTGGAATACTGTCAATTACAGCAAGGCTATCCACTCCACCCGGGTGGTTTGAAACGACCAGCAGCGGACCGGATTTTGGAATGTTGTATGCTCCTTGGACTTCGATTCCATGAACAAACCGAGTTAATGCCCATTGAGCTGCTTGATTGATGTTAAAACGATTAATTCTTGTATCAAATTCGGCTGCAATTTCCACAAATTTTTTTGCTTGAATTTTCACAATCGTTTTGGCCATCTTCCGAATAACAGGAAGGTCCTTGAGCCGTAGTGCATTCAAGGTTTCTTCTACTGATGTATTGATCAGTTGATCCTGGGTTAAACTATCCATTAAAAAACTCGTAAACCAATTCGGGAATAAATATATTCTACCCGCGTTTTGATCCGTTGCGCGAGTAGAAATTGATCGAAATTCTGTAATAAAACAATTTGAACAGTGATTAGCTATGTAAATTTGTCCATTCGCCTACAGTATATAACAAAGCAAAATTAGGCGGGCGCAGTGTTCCAACCGGGAAACCGGTAATTAATACAATTTGTTCACCCGGTTTAATGGAGGTAGATGAAACCAGGGCTGCTTCTACGCTTGCAATCATCCCTTCGACTGTTGATGCAAATGGAACCAGGAATGGTTTAACACCCCAAAAAACTCCCATGCGGTTATAAGTGCGAATCTCGGGGGTAAATGCCAGGATTGGAACCCGTGGACGCGATTTTGACATTAATAGAGCGGTTTTTCCGGTTAATGTAAAAACTGCAATTCCAGCCACATTCCGGTCATGAGCTAATTCACGAGCTGCACGAGTGATGATAAACGAATCATCTTGATTTGCCTCGTAAGGATTGGTTTCGTAATGTCCCCAGGTTTGTGCATTGGCTTCAGCTTCACGGATAATGGCATCCATCATTTTTACACTTTCTAATGGGTAACTGCCACTTGCGGTTTCACCTGAAAGCATGACTGAGTCACTCCCATCAAAAATTGCATTGGCAACGTCTGATGCTTCAGCACGAGTTGGGCGCGGATTATGAATCATGGAGTCCAACATTTGTGTGGCTGTGATAACAAATTTGCCATGTTGGTTGGCCAATTGAATGATTTTTTTCTGAATAATAGGAACTGATGAGGGGGAAGTTTCAACGCCCAGATCACCACGGGCAACCATTACGCCATCCGCTGCATGAATAATCTCGTGTAAATTCTCAATTGCTTCAGGCCGCTCCAGTTTAGCGATGATTGGAATATTTATTTTTGAAGGATCCATTTCTTTGATGGCGTTACGTACGATTTCCAAATCTTCTGCCTGATGGACAAAACTGATTGCTACCATATCGATATTTTGAGAAAGGCCAAATTCCAAGTCTGCGCGATCTTTTTCGGTGAAGCTGGGGATACCGAGGTTAGCTCCCGGTAAGTTCACTCCTTTGTGTGGGTATAAAGTACCGCCCAGGATCACTTTCGCGAAAACCGAATCGCCTTTGACCTCAATCACTTCTAGCTCTAAGACGCCATCATCCATTAGAATCCGGTTACCGGGCATTACGCCTCGGGCAAGGTTTGGCACGTCCATTGGTAGGACTGCAAAATCCTTTGCCTGATCGGAATTCTGGGTAATATCCAAATCCGGCGTGAGTACTACGGTTTGCCCGGGAGTGAGGATAATTCCTTCCTTAGGCAATTTGCCAACTCTTAATTTTGGGCCTTGAAGATCCTGGAGAATCGAAACGGGTTTATTCAATTCATAGGAGAGCTTTCGGATATTGGCAATTCTTTCGGCATGTTCCTCGTGGGTGCCGTGAGAGAAATTCAGACGGGCAACATCTAAACCAGCCTCAAACAGTTGTTTTAAGGTTTCTTCTTTTTGACAGGCGGGTCCAATTGTGCCGACAATTTTTGCATTCCGATTCATACGCACTCCTTACGAAAACCGTTTGATTTTCGGTGAATTTATTATTCTTATGAATATTTTATCATTACAAATAATTCAATTGGTTTGCCTGTGCCATTAATTCATCACGAAAATCCGGGTGAGCTATTGAAATTAAGGCTTCAGCTCTTTGTCGGATCGATTTTCCGTACAAATCTACCATGCCATATTCCGTTACAACATAGTGGATATGGTTTCTTGAAGTAACAACGCCGGCGCCAATCTTTAAAGTTGGAACAATCCTTGAAATGGTTGTACCATCTTTTAACTGTGTTGTGGATGGCATTGCAATAATTGGCAGACCGTCTTCGGATAATGACGCTCCATATATAAAATCTAGCTGACCGCCAACTCCGCTGTAAAAGCGAGTACCAATACTATCCGCGCATACCTGACCGGTAAAATCAATTTCAATCGCGGAATTTATTGCAACCATACGCTTATTTTGGGCGATGGTAAATGGGGAATTGACATACTCAGTTCGATGCAACTCTATTAACGGATTGTCATTCGCCCAATTATATAATTTATGGGTTCCAATCATAAATCCAGCGATAATTTTTCCGGGATGGATGGATTTTTTACAACCGTTGATAATACCTTTTTCTACCAGGTCGATTACGCCATCAGAAAATAATTCTGAATGGATACCAAGATCTTTTTTATTTTCCAAATATCTTAAAACCGCATCTGGAATTGCCCCAATTCCGGTTTGCAGCGTTGCTCCATCCGGAATCCGCTCAGCAATAAATGCGGCAATTTTTTCGACGATTTCGCCATTTTCCCCGTCTGATAAGTTTAATTCAGACAATGGTTCGTTTACTGGCACAATGTAGTCAATATCTTTGATATGGATTAATGTGTCCCCCAGCGTCCGGGGCATTTGCTCATTAATTTGAGCGATGATGATTCTTGCAGATTCGGCTGGGGTTTTGGTCAGGCCAGATTCAACCCCGTAGGTGCAAAATCCGTGGCGGTCTGGCGGAGATATATGAATTAGTGCAACGTCTAAGGGGAGAATTTTCTTTTTGAAAAGCAGTGGAAATTCCGAGAGTAATACTGGGGTAAAGTCAGCCCGTCCTTCCCAGATTGCTTTGCGCACATTGTGACTGATGAACAGTGAATTGACTCGAAGATGCCCTTCCATCTCTGGACTGACATATTCAGAACCAGCAACGGTTAATGCCTGGCAAATTTCAACCCCCTCAAGGTTGGGGGCATAATCAACCAGAGCTTTTAATAAACGTCGAGGAACGGAACAATTACCGGTTAAAAAAATCCGATCGCCATTCTTGATTGCTTTGACGGCTTCTTCGGGGGTGACAACGCGATCTTGATAAATTTTCTGCCAGTCCATGAACATCCTCAATTGTATTTTATGGAAAAGGATTGTTGTGAGATATAGATTGGGCCGGATAGGGGTTAATTATCCGGCCCGACTGTTATGCTATGAAATGACCTGGATTTATTCCATGGTCAAGGTGTCATAAATGATAGGCATTGCCCAATCAATAGTTTCTTTGTCGATAATGAGCGGTGGTGCAAAGCGAATTACATGGGAGTGGGTCTCTTTTGCAAGAATGCCGCGTTTCTGCAATTGCTCACAGAATCGGCGAGCGCCACCGGCTTCAGGTTTCAATTCTACACCGATCAGTAGTCCTTTGCCGCGGACTTCCTTAACATGGCGAGATGGGATTTCTGACAGGCGTTCCATGAAATATTCGCCCATTTTGGCAGCATTTTCGACCAGGTTTTCATCTACGATAACCTGGAGAGAAGCCCGAGCAATTGCACAGGCTAACGGGTTTCCACCAAAAGTGGAACCGTGTTCACCTGGGGTGAAGAGACCCATGACTGGTTTGTCTGCCAGAACGGCGGAAACAGGATAGAAACCACCGGAAAGAGCCTTTCCAATGATAACCATATCTGGCCGGACGTCATCATGATGGCAGGCAAATAACTTGCCTGTGCGTCCCAAACCAGTTTGAATTTCGTCTGAAATGATCATAACATTGTTTTTCTTGAAAATTTAAGCTACATTTTTAAGGTAATACTTCGGTGGAATT
>JAJUJY010000307.1 GCA_029265085.1 Chloroflexota bacterium | reverse complement strand
GCTACCAGGGCTGGTGAGGATGATTTGTATTGTATTCCTGCAAAAGCCCAGATGAGAACGAATGGATAAACAATTTCCATTCGCCGGAAAATCATCAAAATTCCCAGAACGGCTCCCACTGCCAATACGACTACTGTCCATATCTCTGGTGAAATTCCAAAGCCATTCCAATTCAGGATATAAAGGAGAACCGTGAGATTTGCGATAGTTGCTACGGATATCCATCCTAAATATAAGGAGAAAGGCGCATTGATAACCGCTGTTTCAACGGGCGAAACGATTGATTTGCCAATTTCAAGACGCTGGTAAATCATCAAAAGCGAGACTAATAATCCGAGCATAGCGATCATTGAAAGGGCAACTTGATCGTAATGCCAGAAAAATATCCAAATTCCATTGAAAATATTTGCCAGAGAAAACCAGGGGCCAATTTTATCAAGTCGTTTGTTATTCTTTTGAGCAGGTAAGGCTTGATAAATCGCAAAAGAAATTAACCCCAGGTAGATTAATACCCAAAACGCGAAAACATATCCGGCAGGTGTGAACAAAACGGGGTATTTATCAGAAATTTCTCCAGTGGTTTGGTTATTAATGGGTAAAGAATTTGCGAGTACGTTGACAGTGATTGTGAATATCAACGTTAGTACATTTATGATACGGATTGGTTTCATTGGGTTCCCTCTCTAAAATGTTTTATGAATAGATTATATAGTGATGCGGAATCTAATCCAATGCCTGTATATTATTTGTACAATCTTTGTTTAACCATCGAGCTGATTTCTACTATTTTTATATTGGAAGGATTTTTCGGTCTTAACCGATTGCGATAAACGGATGGACAGCCGCGTATTTCGCTGTGCAATGCGATTATTGCGAACTGCCATAGCAATGGCTTTTCGGGATCCAACCATTACAACCAACTTTTTTGCACGGGTAACACCCGTATAAAGCAGATTCCGTTGGAGCATCATGTAGTGCTGTGTTAGAAGTGGAATTACCACACAAGGAAATTCAGATCCTTGTGCCTTGTGTATGCTGATTGCATAAGCATGCTGTAATTCTTCTAATTGAATCAACTCATACTGAACTGGTCGTCCATCAAATGAGACTGTTAAGATTTGATCTTCTAAATCAATATTTGTGATTTGCCCTAAATCTCCATTGAATACCTGCTTTTCATAATTATTGACGATTTGCATGACGCGATCTTGTTCCCGGAAAAACCTTCCACCGTGACGAATTTCCAGGTGTTTTAGACCAGGGGGATTTAGGGCTGCCTGAAGTTGTTGATTTAGTTCACTGACACCAACCGAACCCCGGTGCATTGGGCTGAGTACCTGGATATCTTGAAAGGGATCTAAGCCGAATTTTGCCGGAATGCGTTGGGTGACAATATCCACTACCCATTTGGCAGCTTTTTCGCTGTCTTCTTCTGCAAAAAGGAAAAAATCTTTGGCATTTTGCGAAAATTCAGGAGATACGCCGTGATTGATTCGATGTGCATTAGTGATTATGAAACTATCTTCAGCTTGCCGGAAAATCGTATCCAATCGGGTAACCGGAATTTGCCCGCTTGAGATTATATCTTTTAGAACATTTCCCGGGCCGACACTGGGTAATTGATCCACGTCTCCCACCAATAAAAGGTGGCTGCCATTATCCACAGCAGATAGGAGGTGATTCATTAATAAAACGTCCACCATGGAAGTTTCATCGATGATGATCATGTCGGTATCCAAAGGATT
>JAJUJY010000247.1 GCA_029265085.1 Chloroflexota bacterium | reverse complement strand
GTTTATTGATACCCTGGCTGTGGAGGCCTGGGGTGAACCGGTTGGTTTGTTTGGTTATTATGAGTGCATTCCCGATCCGGCAGCGGCACAACTGCTGTTGCAAACCGCTCAGGAGTGGTTGATTGGGAAGGGGATGAGGGCAATGCGCGGACCGTGGAGCTTTGTCTCGCAAGAATGGGGCAGCGTGATCGAAGGGTATGAGCCTTCACCGGTCGTTATGGGACCGTATAACCCGCCATACTATAATGATCATTACACAGCATTTGGGTTGAACAAAATTAAGGATTTGTTGGTGTATGAGATCAATGCGCACGATGGTTACCAGATACCCGAACGAATCCTAACATTAACTGACAAGGTAGCCCAACGCTATCGTATCCACACCCGGCAGATCAACATGAAAGATCTGGACCGCGAAGTGGAGACGATCATCAACCTTTCCAACGAGACTCTGATTGAAAACTGGGGCTATTCACCAGTCACCGATGCAGAAGTCCGCGCGATGGTGCATGATTTGAAACCAATTATTCATCCGCAGGCGGTCATCTTTGCTGAGAATGCACAAGGCCGCCCGGTGGGATTTGCAATCTGCATCCCAGACGTGAATGTGATATTTAAAGAATTAAATGGCTCGCTGCTGCCTCTGGGTTGGATCAAGCTGCTTTGGAAGCTGCCCCGGCTGAAACAATACCGCATGTTTGCCCTGGGGGTTATACCGGAATATCACGGCAAGGCGATTGACAGCCTGCTTTACCGGGCTTTATACGAGTCGTGCTTTCATCCGGACTTGCGCATGGAAATCAATTATGTATTAGAAGACAACGCGCCGATGAATAACGCCATCTTGAAACTAGGCGCAAGTCCGCTGCGCCGTTACCGGGTGTATCAAAAAGATATTTCAACTGCTTTGGAGTAAAGGGATGGCTTCTGGAACACGCAGCAGTGAATAGCACACTGGCTGAAAGTAGCGCATCCACAAACCGGATGCTTCCGGATTAATAGATTCAAAGTTGACGGCGCAGAAGGAAAACCCCTGAGCAGCATAATCGCTTATTGCAGCATTTAGCAGACTGGCTGCCACACGTTGACCGCGGTAAGCGGGTCGCACATACGCACCGGAGATACCAATGGTGCGTTCAGAGGTCAAGATGGCAATTTCGTCAAAACTATGGCCGTTAAAATAGAGAAAACCTGCCGGTATCTGGCCGTCCAATGCCAGCCAGATGCTGTTATTTTGATGGGAAAAAATATTGACGATATCTTCAACAGACCAACGACCTCTGGGGGTCATAAACGTGGGAGAGGATTCGTAGTGCAGGCAGTGCTCGCAATCCAGTTCAAGCAGCAGGCTGGTATCCTCGATGGTTGCTTTTTTGAGGGTCAGGGTGGTTGGGGGCTGCGTATCCAGGGGGATCATTGGTCGAATTGCGTCCACAACAGTTAGACCAAAACCGCTCCAGTACCAGGTTTTTTCAGCAATCGCATCATTTGCCAGCAAGGTAATGGCATGTACTTGGCTGCCAGCTTTTGCCCACATTTCGCCGGCTGCGCGGTACATCGCCCGGTAAATAGCGGCTTTCCGCTCCGTGATCGCAGCGTGGCCGTATTCGGGAACGTAGGCTCCTTTGCGGTCGGTATCGCGGAAGCGGTTTACCAGAAACCAGCCCAGGTAACCAACAAGTTTGCCTTGATCTACGGCCATGATCCCTGGATTATACTTAAAGAGAATTTCGAGTTTGCGGGTGACCCGCTGTGAATCCTCCATCAGGTCAGGTAGAAGGGGGATCGTCTGGCGTAGATGTTGAAAATTTTCGATGAATAAGGCCGCAGCCTCAGGAAGATAGGTCGGATTGAAGGGAAGAATGTCCATAAAACTGATTATAGCCTTATATATGGAATCATTTTGGAGATTGCTAATTTTTTATTCTTTTTGCTCCTTAATCCAGCCTAGACCTAAGGCAAAAGCCCAGAATGCAAATCCAGCCAGTAAAAAGCCGCTCAACCACCGGCGTTTTTTGAGAGAGACAGCCGAGGCGGCACTTAATCCAACGCCCAGGATGAGATTAACCGTTTTGACGGTTTGATCTGCCTGCGGGATCGTCTGGCCTTTTTCGACCAGTGACCATATTAAGACTGGTCCGCCATCCAGCATAGGAACAGGTGTCAATGAGGCGGTACTTAAAAATGCGTTCATTCCGACAGCAGTGTCCAGTACAGTGTGGGTGACTGATCCATCTGGGGCTGATTTTTGAAAGAATTTTAGGAAGAAAAAAAGGACACCGTTGAATACCGGGCCGCCTAAAGAGCGAGCGATATGCTGCCGGGATGTTACGGTCTGGTCGTTTACGTTTTGATAGATTACCAGGGGCATTCCCCAAACTATCCGCAAGGCATCCATCGGTTTGCCCACCAGCCGGGCAGCCGCCGCGTGGCTGAGGTTGTGCAGCTATTCGGAGCCCAGGCATACGAGCATTTTTTAATCCGCCAATGATTCCCTTTTTGCCCCAGGACCAACCGGGATGTTTCTTTGCAGTCAGCCAGACCATGACTATCCATGTTATCAGTTCGGTGATAGGGACCCAGGTTTTCCCAAAAGCGATTATGGGGGTGCCAAAGATGCGTCCAACGATGGTTTCTGACTGGATTTGTTTTATTCGAAATGGCATTTCCACCATGAAGAACGATAGGAAATGTCTTAATTATTGTAAAGATAATAAAACAAACTAAAACAAACAGATGTCGATACCGAGCAAATAATTGGGTGATTTTCAGGTGTGCGTTGTATCGAAAAATAAAAGATTGCGTTTCAATTGATGTGTAGAAATTTGCGAGCCTGGTGTAGAAGCGAAACAAAGCATCTTTTTTCTAGAAATAATTAACTGATTCCGTTTTCAATGTCCGGAACCGGTTTGATGGATTTGCCTTCGTATATCATTGATGCATATTTTGCCGGTTGGCCTGGGGTTATTAAGTGTATAAATGTCTCCTTCCAGTCCAATCCCAACCAGAATTTGATTTGATCGGATAATAGCCATCAATGACACTATAATAGCTTATCGAAAAATTGATTTATGCGTTGAGGAATGGAATCATGGACAATCTGGTCTTATTTGAACATGAAGCGAAACGCCGCCGAAATGGATTGGAAATCCTGGCCGAATTGGATTTGCTAAATCGCTGGAAACCATTTGGTGAGCCTGTGCTGGTCGGGGCGCTCTCTTATGGGTTGGCTGTAGCTCCTGATATTGACCTGGAAATCTACTGCCCGGATGACCCGCGGATTGAGGATGGCTTTGAGGTTTTACGCGCCTGTGCCTTGAATCCGCACGTGCGCGCAGCTCGCTTTGGTAATCACCTGGATGAACCCGACCAGGGATATTACTGGCAACTTCGTTATCGGGCGGATGACGGTACTTTATGGAAAGTAGATATGTGGTCGGTACGTCATGACCATCCTGGTCCCACCTCAAGGGATATGGTTGAACCGATGAACCGTACTCTGACGGATGAGACCCGGGCGGCGATTTTGACAATCAAAGAGGCGGTTCTGGCTCAACCTGTACTGAATTGCCCGTCTATCCATATCTATCAGGCAGTTTTACAGGCGGGGGTGCGCACCTTGCCTGAATTCTTGGAATGGCGAGAACGGTCTACACCAATTGGTTTGATTGCCTGGCGGCCGGATTAGAAAGCAATTTCGACGAATCGTTAATTACCCTCTTGACTCTCCAGTCGCTGGAGGTTGTAAGATCAAGACAACAAGCGCTTGTGGAGTGGATCTATGTTGAAAATCGGTGAATTATCAAAACTAAGCCGGCTTCCGATCAAGACATTACGTTATTACGATGAACTGGGGTTGTTCAAGCCATCCCGAGTGGACCCGGTAAATAACTACCGGTATTACTCGGCGGATCAGTTAACCCGCTTAAACCGCATCCTTGCTTTGAAAGAATTGGGATTGACTCTGGAACAGATCCGTCTCTTATTGGAGAAGGATTTACCAGCCAGCCAGGTTGTGGGAATGCTGCGCCGCCGACAGGTGGAACTTCTCCAAGAAATCAATGATCACCAATCTATGTTAGAAAAAATCGAAATCCGACTCAGTCAATTTGAACAGGAGGGTATGATGTCAGAAATTGAAGTTGTCATTAAGTCTGTTCCCGCACTTTGGATTGCCTCTGTGCGTGGTGTGGTGCCGACCTACCCTGACCAGGGATCTCTTTGGGGACAGCTTATGCAGGTGATGGAAAAAGAGAGCGTAAAATTTAATAACCCTTGTTTTACCATCGACCATGATGATGATTACAAAGAAGTGAATCATGATTTGGAAGTATGTTTTCCGTTGGATGGTGAGGTGAAACTGCCTGCCCCAGCCGTGGTGCGGCAGCTCCCAGCGGTAGCGGAAATGGCATCCTTGATTCATCACGGGCCGTTCAATACCTTGTATTTAAGCTATCAGGAAATGATCAAATGGTTGGATACCCGCGGCTACCAGATTGTTGGTCCTGGACGAGAAATTTATGTTTATTGCGGTGAAGGGGAAAGCCGCCAGGATGATCCATCGTATGTAACTGAAATTCAGTTCCCGGTTCAACGGGTTAAGTAACGATCATTCGCATCATAACGCTGATCGGACCGCTCAAGGGTTACCCTTGAGCGGTCTTAATATTTAAAATGTTATATATATTAATCTAAATGAAATATATGATTGACAAAATGGAATATATATATTACAATGTAACTGTGC
>JAJUJY010000141.1 GCA_029265085.1 Chloroflexota bacterium | reverse complement strand
TCAAAGAAGAAAGGATTTCTTTTGGAGGCTCTTCATTTGTAACCAAGTGATGCAAAACACTAAAAGGAGCTACAAAAGCGAAAGCGACCTTTTGAAATTTTGAAGAATCGGCGATCACAATGATCTCTTTGGCGTTCTTGATCATAGCTTGCTTAATGGCAGCATCATCCATGTTGTATTCCGTCAGCCCAGCAGTCGCATCAACCGCCCCAACCCCCAGGAACAGCCGGTCAACAAAGAGCACCTCCAAATTCCGACGGGCCAATTCGCCAACCATTGACGTCTCACCAGGGCGAATAATTCCACCAGGCATAATCAAACGAATCTCAGAGCGGTCAAGGAACAGGGATGCAATCGGAATACTTGGTGTAACAACGGTGATATTGTTGGTCTCAGACAGGTTCACCGCCATTTCATAAATAGTCGAACCCACATCCAGGGCAATACTGTCGCCTTCAACTACCATCCCCGAAGCGTATTTACCAAGCATCTGTTTTACGCTGCGGTTCTCGGCACTACGAAGCGCCAGAGGCGGTTCGTAACTCCGGCCCCGAGCGCCGACCGCACCGCCATGAACACGCCGGACAATACCGATCTTTTCCAATTCGTGCAGATCGCGGCGAATAGTCATTTCAGACACTTCCAGAACCGTGGCCAAATCGACCACATTAACCGCCCCGGTCTGTTCAATCTGTTCGATTATAAATTTTTGGCGCTGCTCAAAATTGTTCATTTTTGTTCATTCGCAAATATGTTTTGATATATATTACATTTTAAATGTTCGTTTGTCAATAGAAGGTTTTCGAATAGTCGTAATTTTTTCAACAAACAAAAAACATATATTGAGTTTTGCTGATCGAATATTGTCTATTAAAAAGACTTTGGAGAAAGCAAAAAATCCTTTAAATTTTGGAGCGTCTATTTCTTTCAAAATATTGTGATAATGGCTTTACCTGCACTCGTTATTAACTTATATCTTGCAAGAATTTATTAATCGATAAGCATTAATTTGCAAACCGCAAAAGCATGGGGACAACCTTCTTGAACATATACCTTGCTTTCCAATGGTGGACTTTAACCAATAAAGAAATTGTGATTATCCTAATCTAGACCCATTTGTTCCCAAGCACATCGATGTACGGAAAGGATAGTATGTTCTTTTTCCTGGCTACTGAATATGAATCTTTGGAAAAGCCAAAAGATACAAACAAATAGAAAATGTGTGTTCTTTACAACCTCCCTGGGTCAACAAGAACGAACTCCTTGCACTATTTTTTTGCGAAAGCATCCACTTGACGTTTCTTTGGTTCAGACTTGGTCTCGCAATGCTACAGTTTCCTCTTTGGTTAATGTAACATCAGAATCAATAGATGATGGTTCCCACAATATGGTTCAGAAAAAGGAAATTATAAACACTGCGGGGAGTGAACACTGTCCCCTTGTGGGATTCGATATCCCTTTGGGACAATGACCATTGGCATTGTTATTTTTTTCTACAATTATTGTAAAGAAATTAACCATCCGTATGCATTGATAAAGTTTTTATATATATCAATATCTTTCTCACGCGTAACACTACGAGCAAGAATCATAAAAAACCGGCCAGATGTGAAAAGACAACGAACCAAGCAGCGAAATTATTCCACAACCAATTAACATAGGTCGGATTCCAATGATGTCTGCCAGGGCTACCCCAATGATGGGGCAAAGAAAACACCCAATGCTGAACAAGTTGTTATATACTGCAATCCCATCATGTTCACTTCCCGCTGGGATTGACCGGAGTAAATTATTGTTATGACTCAAAGAAAAAATCGGCGTGACAATACTGTTTAAAGCACTGGCTAATAATATTGGCGTAAGGGTAGGAGAAAGTCCCATTAAAAACGGGTACAAAGTGACCAGCTGAGAACAACGCTTTAGCGCTTGGGGCTCCCCCCATTTCGAAGTTAATCGCCTGGCAAGCACCCACCCAAAAATTGCCGCAAAACTATTCACTGTTACCTGCAATCCAATCCAGGCATCTGAAGCACCCAGGCTCCTAACGGTATATAGGACATACAAAGGTGTTGCTGTCCAAATTCCTATATACGCTAATATTTGATTAAGAACTACTCGCCCATAATCTGTCTGGAAGTTCATCAATCGAAAGATTGCCATCTTCGAACCTTGAGTAATTACAGGATTTTCAGCCCCATGAACTGTACCATCTTCCGTTGAAGGCATTTTCACTTTAAGCCAAAACCAAAGACTTAACTGGGAAACGACCACAGCAAATATCGTCATAATCTGGAAGTTTGTGGGATACTGGGTTTTATTTAACCACTGTCCAAAAAGAAAAACTCCCACTCCCGTCACCATCAAGGTCAAAAGGCTGCGATTTGTGAAAACACTAATCCGGCGATCTTCCGGCACCAAGCGCATGACGAACGGCCATTGCCCAATCTTATAGAGCAGATCCGGTAAATTTAAGGCAATTAAGATAATAACTAACCAAAAGCATAACAGCCTTTTGGGTATGGAAAAAAAATACCGATATACGAACAGAGGCTGTCCAACACTTTTGGAACAGCCTCTTTTTGATGGATTACTGCTTATATGCCACCAACATCACCAGATATTCTTTTTGCTCTTTGGTTTTGACCTTTTTATCGTTTCTTTATGACATTTCTCAGGCGAGGTATATACTGCGACGCTATTTCATATAAATGCCAACGAGATCCAGGTTTGAATCCATCGTAATCGTGAATACAAGGGTACTATTCTCGTATATACCAACCAGGACAACAGTCGCATAATCCTCACCAGTCGATTTGCTTTTCTGGCCGAGTGTGGATATGGATTGATACTCAATGAACGCTCCAGCATCGATCAATTTCTGCCCCATCGCATCCTGTAATTGGTCTGCGGTGAGTTGATCTTGAAGATCATCTCTTAACTCGGCATTTACCAAATCGAAATCCTGGGTGTTGATGATTTCAACAACCTCTTTTCCACGGTCAGCTACAGCATTTTCATCATAGATATCAGCAAGTTTTGTCGAAATGCATGCGGAAAGAATGATGGTTAACTGTAGTACACAAAAGAAAACCCTATTTAGTTTCATAGTATCATAACTCCTTGGTTAGTCATTTTGGTTAGCAAGAAAAACAATATAGAAGGGAACAGAAACAGCCTCAGTGGATCAATAACTTAGTCAACCGCAACAAAAGTCATTGATCCAGGCAACAGACACCAGTACCTGACGTCTGTCATTAATATTGTCAGTCACTGGTCACCTCACATTTGCTTTTTTATCATCTTACCTATGGGGATGATTGTTAAATACGAAGCTATCATTACCAGGGTTATATCGATTATGATCCGGAGCAAAGCATCGGTAATGTAGCCAGAAAATAATAAGGGCATAAACAAAAGGAATACCGCCCAATTCAAACCGAAATCTATTAGTCCGAATTTCACTGCTCTATGTTTCAAGGATCGCCCATCTTTATTGTTACCAAGTAATACAAATGCTACTCCAATAAAAAATCCCATGAGGATTGTCCATAATAATGTTGGCAAAGGTTTGGTTTGATTTCCGGATTGGATCACTCCCGAGAAATAAGCGATATATCTACCCGTCAAGAATATCCCTGAAAAAACCGACACTGCCTTTATTGTTTGTCTGAGAGTAAATGCTGCCGAGGGATCACCCGCAACTTTACCAGTTTGCACCATGCTCAATAAAACACTCATCACAAAAACAGGTATTGCATCACTGAGACCAACAATAAATTCATTAATAAGCGGATTACCAAACAGAGGGACTCCCTCGAGCATTGCAAAAATCCAAAGAAGGGCTATTGCCGTCCCATAATTTAATCCTTTCTTCACCCCTTCTCCAGGTATCTCATTCCTGATGCGCCAATACACAAACGCAACAACCGAAAAGGCAAATAAGGCCCAAAGAGAAGCGGTGATCTCTGTCCCCAGGTTACTCGCCACAAAGCTAAAGTTGGGATTCTCAGGAATGGTGCTGTACGAGCTCGTAACGACATGCAGAACGATATCTAGTACCACACAAGCCAATACAATCGCTGCAACTTTTATTTTTTGACTTTTTTTCATATGCCCCTCAATTTATTCAAGTATTGATTATTTATGTATTCTCATCATTGATAACCGATTTGATCTTTTTGATCTCCAACCTAAAACTTCCTTTAGTGCTACTGGTCCATTGACCTGGTTTTATCCTTTCAAGCAACCTATCGTTCTCTCGGTATCTGGAAGCACCCAATTCTCCCTTACGCTCAGCAATTTCACTTTATAGAGAGGTGCGTTAGATAAACGATCTAACTGATAACAGACAGAAACCAGTGTTTAACAGGCAGTGGGTCGCCATACTAAGAAAGATATTGTTCTTTCTTCGCACAACATAAGCCAGGGGGTAAAACGCCAGGATGCGTGTGATAAACTGCCAGGGTGAAAAGAAATGGTAAAAAGAGAACAGCAGAACATTGACCAGCGGCGCCCATCTCTTTAAATATTCCATCCGCGGCAGCAAATAGCCTCGAAAATAAAGCTCTTCCACGATAGGTCCTGCAACCCCATTCATCGTAAGAAAGAAGATAAAGGTGATGGTCAGAATTGGCTGGCTATAATTAGCCGGGTCAAACTGGTTTAATTGGAACCAATCCGGCAGCCAATAAAAAAAGGTCTTCATAATCACAAGGTCAATGTCACCAAACAACATGAAGGTCCCTGCCGACCAGGTCAATAAAACAGGAACAAAAATAATGAAATCCTTCGGTTGAATAGATTCACAATTGAGAACAATCCCCTTTAGCGAGAGCCTTCCATTTCGGCGAAAGCCTTGATAATACATCCAGCCCAACTCAAACGGAATTAGAATGACCAGGATCGGGATCAAAAGTGCAAGAAGTGGGGGCAGATGGTTTTGTTTCAACCAAGGACCGAGCAAAATAAAAGTTAAAGTAATCAATGCTCCCGGTAGTAAATGGAATAGTACGGTCTCAAAGATTGTATGTTGTTTAATCGAAGAATTCATCATTTTGTTACCTCATTCATTTCATTAAGACCGTCGTGCATACTCAATGATTGGATTTAGGTACGTCTTATCCGTCCAATCGGAATCCAACCCCGTCGTCTGAATTAAAGCAACTTCCCACGGCTCATAAAGGGCTGGGTCTTTTTTTGCAACAGTCTTTTTCAGAAGGCTGCACAGCATGCGATCTTGAAAGGTCATCGAGCTTTCACGCCATGCGCCCCGGCAATAAAAGAGGGGGATTTGCCCAAGCACAGGCTGGAGATTCCGCTTCTTCAATTCTTCCATAGCCTTTTCGTTATAAGGAGAAGCACCTACGGCAAATATCAAAACCTTTTTCTCCTTTAACCGGTCATAATGCTTTTTCAAAAAAGAAATCCCCGCAATACCGGAAGCATAAATCCCGCCGCCAAATATAATCAGATCATATTTTTCCACCTTTTCAACCATCGCCTGCTGTGTTTCTAGCAAATCGCAGCCTAATTCCTCAGCTAACCAGACCGCATATTTTTTTGTCGCACCGTATTTTGATTGATAAAGCACAATTGTTTTACTCATCTTTTCTCCTGCAAATGGAAAACACATGGTTTATTAACCTCAACAGTGGCAAGAAATGGGGCAATGATTGAGCAGCAAACAACCCCGCCAGCGGAAGCGATCATCAGTGTAATCAGCCAGGCAGCAAAAAAAACCAACAGAATAAAGACCCAAACGCAGCGGATCTCAGATTTGTTGGACATTGTTTCTCCTTACGACACGATCAAACTTCTATGATCATCTTACTTTCGTTGCATTACATTTCCGTTGAAAATGCGTTACAAGAGCAATGCAATAAAATATTTTCGCAAATTCAAAATAATTTTCTGCACTAGATTTAAAAAAGTTGGAAGCTACTGGCTGACACATCATTTATTTCGATATATTTTTTCTCAGTAACAAATCATCAGCCAAAATTTTGTGTTCTCGCCGATTTTTGAGATTTTTCTTTCCATGTTTACAATTTCCGGTGGCTTACCCTGTTAGTGTATTTATTCCCTTTATGAACTTAAACAAACTAGCAATAAGGACAAGACCAATTAGAAACACGATCACAAAAGGAAAGTGAAATCGAAATGAGCTGGCTATCACAACAAAAATCATTCCAACAATTAAGCACAACCCCATTTTCAGTATGTCTAACTCAATTGCTGAATTATCGATCATGGCCTTATCAGACGAGTTAAGCACATGATAAAAATAATCTTCCAGCACCCAACAAAAAAGGGCAAGTGTTCCACCGGGTATCAATAGCCACGAGGGTCCACCTTTCAACAAGCCAATCGCGGAAATACTTGTATTGATGATCAATCCCGCACAAGATAACCAGTAGATTTTCCAATAATCAGCTATACACCAGGCAAGAACCATTAACAGAAAAACAATAAAAAATAGAAACGGTACTTCTCCTGCAAAACCACCACAAAGTAATAATATCGAAACAACCTTGCACAAATGATGCACAATCTTCAATCTGATTTTCATTTTTTCATTACTCGCGCTAACTGCAGTGCTTGGAGCAAGGTGATCATTGGCTGGCGAATATCCCAGTTAATTACTTGTATGCCTGCCTTTTTAATCTGATATAAAAGAATTTCTCTTTCTATTGCGGCAGCTCTGATCGCCAATGAATCATACGTGGTTAACATATCGCTACTTAACTCGCTCAAAGCAGAATCAGGGCTGATTACTAACATTTGATAACCTTCCGAATGATATCGTGTGATGGAACTTAAATCTTTTTGCGTCAAGGGACTGAACAATACGATTGTTGACCGGCTTGGGAATAATCGAACTGGGAGATGTCTTAAAGTTTCAAACGAAACCCTATCACCAGTAGAACATGCAGCAAGTTGGTCAACGATACGGTATAGTTGCCCCTTTCCATAACCCGGAAACACCCTTACCAATTTATCGTTTAAGATGAGTAAAGAAACACGATTACCAACCGACAAAAGCTTTTTTGCTACTAACGCAGCCGCATGAATCGAGTATTCAATGAGTTCTTTATTGCCATGAGATCGATTCGTTAATGCTCTTGCATCGATCAATAAACCAACATCGGCCATTTCTTCGCGTTCATATACTTTTGTATAGAATTGATTAATGGATTTAGCAGCTTTTTTCCAATAAATTGACCGCAAAGAGTCACCCTGAACATAATCCCTCACCCCCCAAAAATCTATGCCGCTTCCAGGCAATCCGGAGAGATATGGCCCCGCAGTTCGAATGTTTGGTTTTGGACAATATTTAAAATTACTTAAATTATCAATATTTGGCCAAACCAATATTTCCGCATTGGCTTTCAATTCAATTGTTTTTTCAAATAATCGAAAGGGATCACATACCACCAATTTTATTGCCTGCCATTTGTATTTTCCACGGCGTGCATGGAAAGTGTAATTTAGTTCAACTTCGCTATTAGAGGGAATTGAATAGTACTGCTCTACTTTACAGTCCGGAATTAATCCATCGGGGTAGTTTTGTTCTATCAATTTCAAACATGATATTTCTGCACCATTGTTTTGAATTCTTATGGACATTGCAATTGGAGTGCTTTCCACACATCGATAAGAATTTACCGCACGCGAAGCATCCAACCGGATATCTTTTGGGAAAGTTATAATTCCAGCTCCCAAATAAATTAAAAATGGAATCGCCAGCATCAATACTGTTCCATTGCAACTTATTAATGCCACCATGAATAAAATGGCAATTATCAAAAAAACAAGCCTTAACTTTTTGTTCATTCTTGTTGTAATGGAACTGGAACGTTCACACGTTGTATCACTTCATTTAAAATAGCATTTTCAGCTTTCTTTGAGCCCCACAAATTGGGATCGATTATGAGACGATGGCATAAAGCATGAGGAGCTAATTTTTTGATGTCATCTGGGATCACATAATCTCGCTGATGAATGGCTGCCCAGGCTCGGGAGAGTTTTAATAAAGCTAACGACCCTCGAGGGCTCACGCCTAATTCCACCTGGCGGTGTTCTCGTGTCTTTGCGACAATTTGAACAATATATTGCTGAATATCCGAATCAACATACACATCTTCAACAATATTTCGCATCAAGGTTAATATTTCAGTATTTACTATCGCTGATAATTGAATATCATCGTGTTTTCGGGTGCTGCGCCGAAATAATATTTCTTGTTCTTCAATAACACTCGGATACCCAACCGATAATCTCATCATAAATCGGTCAAGCTGCGCTTCCGGCAAGGGGAAAGTACCTTCGTACTCTATTGGATTTTGTGTGGCGATCACGATAAAAGGTTCTGGCAATTTCAGATTTTCCCCTTCTAGGGAAACCTGGCATTCTTGCATAGCCTCCAATAACGCCGACTGAGTTTTGGGTGACGCCCGATTAATTTCATCAGCCAGAAGAATGTTGGTAAATAACGGTCCTTTCCTTAACACAAATTGATTCTGGCGGCTATCAAAAATAAAACCGCCGGAAATATCCCCTGGCAACAAATCGGGGGTAAATTGGATTCGTTTAAAATTTAATCCCAATGCAGTTGAAAAACTATTCGCAATTAGAGTTTTGGCTAATCCCGGGTAATCTTCCAGAAGAATATGTCCATTGGACGTTAAGAATGCAGCCATGATCAGTTCTAGCGTTTCACGTTTGCCAATGATCGCCTTTTCAACCTCTTCGATAATTAGATGACTAAGGTTTGCCACTTCTTCAATCGTTTTTATAGTGGGTGGAAATACAGCCATTTTTATCCTCTACTAAAGATTCCATTGCATTGAGCACACTTTCGATGTTCGAGTCCATTAAGAGTTTGGAAGATGATCTTATTTTTACGACAGCCAAAAATCGAGACAAATTTTTCCTGGCCTTTCTCAAAAAATTTGGTTGAAGAGTTGATAGTAGAAATACCTCTTGATCATCAACCCCATATATTTCACAGAGTGGTTCGCCAAGATCACGTATGTTTTTTTGCAGTCTCACATAACAGTCCAAATCATTATCCGCAGCCTTGAACAATTCTCTCCAATATTCAACTCGGTTCTCTCTTTGGGTATGATTCTGATAGCCTTTATTGATTCGCTCTTCGTTATTCTGTGGGATTATCTGGAATGAGACAATAAAAATGAAGGTCACCAATGACCACCACAGCGTTTTTTGATGTATTGCCCCGATTATTCGAAGAATTAGCCAGATGATATGCGCAAATGGCTCAACAACCAATTCCATGAATACTGGCTTGTAAAACAAAATGAACAAGCCAGTAATTAACACAACACATAGAACGCCTATGTATTGCCCCCTTATTCTCATCTTTTACCTCTATTCGCACTACAATACACTTTTATCGCTTGCAAACACTCAAGAGCTGCCTGTTCATCTTGCTGAGTGTATTTTTTATTTCCATAACGGGTTTTCTCGAACAGCAAGGTTAATGAATGTAACGCAGTAAGTGGCAATCCTTTCGAGGCCAAAAAGGTTTCAAACTCTCTCGGGGTTTCTGAACAAGCCCTATCAATCCCATTTTCTTCTTTAACAACTTTTACCATTTGGGAGTAACAACGCAAAATTACATTCTGGAGATCATAGCCATTTACTATTTCTCCAATAGCCGAATCCAATTCTTTGATCATCAAATCTTCCTTAACGGGTAAATGGAAGATTTGAAAAACTACCCAAATAATTAGGCTCAGCATTCCAATTCCAAGCACTCCAATCAGAATCCATGAAATAAGAATGGGAGGATCACCAATTGGCACAGTTTTATATTCGAAGCCTGAAGATAAAACTTTATCGTGATACTCACCAGATAAAGATCCAACCGAAGGAATGAATTCTATTTTATTAAGAAGGAAAACGAGAAACCATAATAGTAAGCTGTAGCAAGGAATTTTGAGCAAAGTTTTATATTTAATTTTATTCATCATGCTTGCCAGCACAAAAAACACAGCACATAACGAGACAAACAGGATTATTTCTGGTAAATGTTCAATATCCAAACTGGTATATTTGTCTGTGGGTGGCAATGTAGTAGATAATTTAGAACTTTCAGATTTATTTTCCGCCCCCGGAATTGGTCTGCCTTCCTGGAATTCTAATATTGGCAGATTGGTCGCCAGCAGAAAAATCCCAATGAAACACATTGAGAGATAGAACAAAGCTTTTTGTTGAAAGTGATAAAACATTATTTCCAGAGGCCTATCAATAGATGTTCATAATTAAAAAAATTCAAAAGTATTGATGGTTTTCCTTTGCAAAGGAGTTTTCCTCTTTTCCCAAGAAGTAACCACCAATAAAACTTGCCGCCAGTGTTTGGCATGTTAAAAATACCGAATTACAGTTAAAAAATCGTTACAAGAACCTCATAAAAACATTTCCATCAAATTTATCAATATCGTTCATCATTACCATATAAATCGTCACGAGCCGCAATATAGCAGCTCGTGACATTAAAGAAAGAGGGGGCTGGAATGTTGATCGAAGGACAACTGCCAATATCGGTTTGCCCAAATACCCCGAGAACCGATATTTGGTGGCGTTAATCACGCACAGGATATAAAAAACGCCATTACTACCGCTTCACCTATCTTTCCGCTCTTATTTCATAATGCTGTGAGCGTTGATCAAAATGTGACAAAACGGCTCTTGCTTTATCAGGGACAACAGCTTGTTCATAATCATCCCCTGCAAATTCTTTCACCGACTCCAGTGAATCGAAAGTCATAATCGTAATGAATTCAGTTTCATCGCTCATTTGCCTTCGCAGTAATTGAATACCCAAGAATCCGGTTATACGTCGATTTTCTATTCCGACAAAAATCTCTTCTTTGAGTAAC
>JAJUJY010000144.1 GCA_029265085.1 Chloroflexota bacterium | reverse complement strand
ATGTACTTGCGCTGGTGTGAAGCCAATCACTATGAAAGTGAAATTCTTGACCTGACCGAAGGCGAAGAGGCTGGCATTAAAAGTGTCACCATCGCCGTTAATGGCCGCTATGCCTATGGATATTTGAAAGCCGAAAAAGGTGTTCACCGCCTGGTGCGCTTATCCCCCTTTGATGCTGCTCACCGCCGCCATACCTCTTTCGCACAAGTTGAAGTCTTACCAGAAATTGGGAATGGCGATTCGGAAATTCAAATCAGCCCCGATGAAATTCGCATTGATATTTATAAATCCTCCGGAGCGGGCGGACAAAATGTCCAGAAAAATGCAACAGCCGTACGAATTACCCACCTGCCTACCGGAATCGTGGTCTCCTGCCAGAATGAACGTTCCCAAATGCAAAACCGCGAAAACGCTATGCGCGTTTTACGAGCACGCTTAGCCGCTATCCAGCAGGAAGAGCAAGATAAGCAATTGGCTGAACTGCGCGGCGAATATCAAAAAGCAGAATGGGGCAGCCAGATCAGGTCCTATGTATTGCATCCCTATCAGTTGGTTAAAGATCATCGAACCGGGCATGAGATGGGCAATACGCAAGCTGCTTTAGATGGCGACTTGAACGGCTTTATCGAAAGCTACCTAAGAAACCAGGCCAGTTTCAAGAGAAACCACTCCGACACGTAGCAAAAAAAATCCCTGCCAGAAAAGAGCAGGGATTTTTCTCGGAGTTCAGTCCAATATTTTTACCAGTTCAACCAGTTTAGGATCCAGCGGTTTCTTTTTATTAACCACTTCCTCTAAAGGCGTAGTTTTCACTTCGCTTTTGATCATCCCAACAAGAACACCATATTCACCGCGTTCCAGCGCATCCGTCGCACCAGCGCCCAAGCGGCTGGCTAAAATGCGGTCATAAGCACTCGGATTACCACCACGCTGAACGTGACCAAGAATTGTTACCCGCAAATCAAACCCTAACCGCTCCCGGTGCTGCTGGAAATATTCATCCAGCTTTGAGGCATTATAAGTAGCCCCTTCAGCAACCACAATAATGGCATGGGCTTTCCCTCGCTCGTATGCAGACATTAACCGGTTTGCAATTTCTTCCGGGTCTGTTTCAAACTCAGGGATGACAATCGCTTCAGCACCGCCAGCAATACCAGCCATCAAAGCCAAATAACCGCAATCGCGCCCCATCACCTCAATCATAAAAGCCCGGCCGTGCGATGAAGCTGTTATTTTTAACCGGTCGATTGCTTCCAGTGCGATATTCAATGCTGTATCCACCCCAATCGTAATATCCGACCCATAAAGATCGTTATCTATCGTAGAGGCTACACCAACAACTGGAAAACCGAGGTTGTACAAAGCATACGAACCGGTTTGCGAGCCGTTCCCGCCAATGACGACCAAACCTTCAATTCCGAACTGATTTAAGGTTCGGATCGCCTTTAACTGGCCGGGTTTGGTTTTAAACTCAAGGGATCGAGCACTCCCCAGCATTGTCCCGCCGCGCTGCAATATCCCACCAACATCGCGGGCTCCCAAAGGAATAATCTTGCCATCAATCAATCCTTCATAACCATTCCGAACCCCATAAACCTCCCAACCTTTTGAGATTCCGGTTCGTACCACAGCACGAATTGCCGCATTCATCCCTGGCGCATCACCACCACTGGTTAATACCGCAATTTTCTTCATCTTTCCCTCCATGAAATGGAATAAATGCAAATAAAAAATCATGAAAATTTTAGCATAAAAATCGGACAATGGATGCGGAATTTTGGCTGGAATAGACAACCTGCAATATATCATCAAATGAGGTGACACTCGTGACCAAAAATTATTGCCAAACGACAGTACACGACACCCTTACGCCTTGTTACAATCGGTATGGCTCGAAATGGTTAAGACAACAACTTTGTCTATCATCGGCAACTGTGGTGATAATTAGAAAAGATGCGTGTGACAAAGCACGAGCCGGTGCGATGTAGGACCGATTCCTTTCTAAAGGGCAAAATATGTCTATCTTCAGGATCACCCAGCATCCCATTCTTCCTATACCCGAACGAAAACAAATCAACTTTATCTGGCAAGGACAACCAGTGTCCGCATATGAAGGCGAGACCATTGCGTCCGCCTTATTCGCAAACGGGATACGAATTTTTGGCCACCACCACAAAGACGGATCACCTTTAGGTATCTTCTGTGCGAACGGTCAATGCTCCCAGTGTATGGTCTTGGCAGATGGCAAACCAGTGAAATCTTGTATGGAACTGATCCAACAAGATATGCAGGTTGAACCATTAGATGGCCTCCCTGAATTACCAATCGTCACCAACACCCCATCGATGCGGGAAATACCACAAAAAGAAGTTCAGGTATTGATTATTGGGGGCGGCCCGGCTGGTTTATCCGCAGCAATCGAATTGGGCAGGCGTGGTATTCAAGTTCTTCTGGTGGATGATAAGCACCGGCTAGGTGGCAAATTGGTATTACAAACCCACCGGTTCTTTGGTTCCAGCCAGGCTGTCTATGCCGGTACCAGAGGAATTGATATTGCAACACGCCTCGATCAAGATCTACGCAAGGTTGCAAGTGTTGAAATCTGGTTAAATTCAACCGCCCTCGCGGTGTTTAGTGACCAGCGCGTAGGTGTTCTTAAAGAAAATCAGGAGTATTATCTGATTAAACCGGAAATCCTCCTGGTTGCCTCTGGGGCAAGGGAGAAATTTCTGGCGTTTAAGGGAAATGCGCTCCCTGGTGTATATGGCGCTGGAGCATTCCAAACGCTCGTAAATCGCGATTTAGTAAAACCCTCTGAGAAATTATTCATTGTTGGTGGTGGTAACGTCGGCTTGATTGCAGGTTACCACGCGTTACAAGCAGGAATTGAAGTGGTCGGGTTGGTGGAAGCATTACCAGAATGTGGTGGTTATAAAGTCCATAAGGACAAATTGGTTCGCATGGGAGTGCCAATTTACACATCACATACCATCTTGAGTGCAAACGGCACTGAAAAAGTTGAATCGGTCACAATTGCAAAAGTAAATGAGAAATTCCAACCTATTCCGGGAACAGAAAAATCATTTGAATGTGACAGTGTCTTGATTGCCGTTGGCCTGGATCCGGTCAATGAATTCTATAAGAAAGCCGAAGAATTTGGATTAAAAGCATTCGTTGCTGGTGATGCAGAAGAAATCGCTGAAGCCTCAGCAGCAATTTTTTCTGGCAAGATCAAAGGGCTCGAAATTGCTCAGGCATATGGCGTAGAGACAGGTGAAATTCCTGAGGAATGGTACCGCACCAGCGAAATTTTAAAATCGCGCCCTGGAAAGACCGTGCAAGAAGAACTTCCTGAGGTTATGGATGGTGTTGTTCCGGTCATTCATTGCAACCAGGAAATTCCATGTAATCCCTGCACATCCTTATGTTCTCATGGTTTAATTTATATCGATAATCGTGATATCCGGGCTATCCCTTCGTTTTTAGGTAATTCGTATTGCTGCGAGGTTTGCGAACGCTGTGTGGCAGGCTGCCCAGGTTTGGCGATTACCCTGGTCAACTATCGGACAAATTCACAATTCCCGATCGTTTCCATTCCATATGAATTTACTCGCGCAGTTATCAAAGAAAAAGAAATGGTCGAAGTGATTGATACGACCGGTACACCTTTAGGAAGTTACGAGGTGGTCTCTGTCCATGCAATTCCGGCCAGTGATCGCACCCTGGTCGTTCAGGTCCAGGTTCCACGAAATATTGCAGCACAAATCGCCGGTATTCGTGTACAGGAAGAAATTGTTACTCAGCCCTTAGACCACTATGTCGAACACATTGAGGACGACACGATTATTTGCCGTTGTGAACACGTCACAGCTGGAGAAATTCGCGAGTTAATTAAAAATGGCATGCGGGATATCAATGAAATTAAAACAGTTACGCGCGCCGGAATGGGAGCTTGCGGTTCTAAAACTTGCAATAGCTTGATCCACCGGTTATTCCGGGAAGAAGGTATCGCAAACGGTGATATCGTTGATCACACGCGCCGCCCAATATTTGTAGAAGTCCCCCTGGGCATTTTTGCTGGTACTACCGATCAGGAGAATGAATAAAATGCCTGAAGCAGCTCCCAAACATTACGACGTAATCATTATCGGTGCTGGCTCGGTCGGCACCCCGGCAGCTTTTTACTTCGCAAAATCTGGGTATAAAACTCTGGTACTTGATCCTGGCGCTTCTGTAGGGCAAGGGTCTAACAAACGGGCTATTGGAGGAATTCGAGCCACCCATTCTGATCCAGCCAAAATTCGATTATGCCTCCGCAGCCTGGATATCTTCTCCACCTGGAAAGAGACCTACGGTGATGATATTGAATGGTATCAGGGAGGATATTCCTTTGTTGCATACCGAGAACGTGAAGAAAAAATTCTCAAAGACTTGTTAGTAATTCAAAAATCCTTTGGCCTGGATATTGATTGGTTGGATCAAAAGCAACTCTTAGAAGTCGCTCCAGCTTTAAAAGCTGATGGTTTGATTGGAGGAACCTATTCTCCCAAAGACGGCAGTGCCTCTCCCCTGTTAGCGATTCACGCCTTCTATCGCCATGCGAAAGCAGCTGGTGCTGATTTCCATTATCATGAACCAGTAACCAACCTCATCGTAAAAAGCGGAAAAATTATTGGTTTGGAAACCTCTCAAACAAAATATTCAGCGGATGTGGTGGTGAACGCAGCCGGAGCCTGGGCACGAGAGATTGGATTAATGGCTGGGTTAGACTTCCCCGTAAAACCGGATTCTCACGAAGCAGCCATCACAGAAGCAGTAGCGCACTTTTTAGACCCCATGATTGTAGATATCCGCCCTGCCCCGGGATCATCAAATTATTATTTTTACCAGCATATTACAGGACAGATCGTTTTTTGTATTACACCATCACCCAATGCCTGGGGATATGACATCCAAGAAACCAGTGAATTTCTGCCGATGGTTGCTAAACGTATGATCGAGATCATGCCAACTTTAAAAAACATCCGCATCCGGCGCACCTGGCGCGGATTGTACCCGATGACACCCGATGGCTTCCCGATTGTTGGCTACACGAAAGAAGTCGAGGGATTCCTTCAAGCCATTGGCATGTGCGGTCAGGGTTTCATGCTTGGTCCTGGGATCGGCGAATTACTGACCCGCATTGTCGCAAACAACTTGAGTGAGTCTGATCTTGAAATCTTAAGTTATTTGTCCCCATACCGACAATTTGCCGGTCAAGAATTACTGAAATAAAAAGGTGAAATTTTTGATAGAGCAGCTTTAAAATGCCAAAAAGCGATTAGAATAAAGTGCATTTCTGAATCGCTCTCCAAAAATTATTCTTGGATCACCGATTAAGCTGGTTGAGTGGAGCAGATTGCTCCACTCATTTTATTAGGAATAGGACAATGACAGAAATTAAAGGCATAATATTTGATTTTGATGGTGTCATTCTTGACACTGAATTTCCGGAATACCAATCCTGGTGCCAGATTTATGAAGAATATAACGCCGTGCTCCCCGTGGAAGAATGGGCAAAATGCCTCGGGACCAGCGCGAACCAGTTTGATGTGTTAGGGTTTTTGGAGAAGCAAGTTGGCAAACCGGTCGATCGAGAATCCCTGCGAGCGCGTTACTGGGCCATGGCGCTTGAAAAAATAACACAGGCGGGACCAATGCCTGGAATTCTCAAAACCCTAGAGCAAGCTCAACAATTAGGATTAAAGATCGGATTAGCCTCAAGTTCA
The DNA here is from genome assembly GCA_029265085.1 of Chloroflexota bacterium. Next base: position 4,923 of record JAJUJY010000144.1, on the reverse strand, counting down.
AATTCAGAATGGGTTGTCGGGCACCTTGAAAGATTAAATTTGCGGCATTTTTTTGAGGTAATTTTTACCAGCGAACGGGTCCAAAAAGTAAAACCCCATCCAGAACTTTACCAGGCAGCCCTTAACGGGTTAAATATCCAAGCCAATCAGGCCATAGCATTTGAGGATTCACCGAACGGTATTACCGCAGCCCGATCTGCCGGTATTTTTACAGTGGCAATACCCAATCAGGTCAGCATGAATTTACCTATTCAACACGCCGATTGGATTATTCCATCCCTGGAGCAGGTCCCTCTTAACCACATTCTTCAACATCTCCAGGCATCACGGAATTAACTTAACTCTTCCTAATGCTGCGACACGCTTTCAGGATATCGCACCTGAAAGCGTGTTTTTATATTGACAGTATAATATGACAGTGTTATTATATCAATGTAACAATACAATACCCATGTTAAAAATGATGAAAAAACAAGGTTACTCAATCCAAGAGATCTGCGAACAAACCGGAATTCCTCGCCGGACTATTCATTTTTATACCCAACAAGGCATCCTTCCTCCCCCAGAAAGTTCGGGAATAGCCGCAAGGTATTCTGAAGAGCACTTGATAAGGTTAAAAGCGATTCCTCGATTACGCAATCAGGGATTACGTCTGGATGATATCCGAAAATATTTTTCAAACCATGCTCTCGAAACCATTCGTAAAATTTGTGAATCTGGCGAAAATCAATCCGAGAGTGTCTCAGCCCGAATTCCTGCCAAAATTCGTCTGCAATACGATCTACCCCATGGAATTTCAATTTCTGCGCCACAAAATCTGACGACCACTCAAAAGAAAAAATTAGAAGAATTAATTTCTGAAGCAAACCGGATATTCAAACCATAATTTCAAATGGAGTTCAAAATGCCCATACCTACCCAACCCCAACCGGTAAAATCAGGCCAAATGTTTGTCCAGGATAGCCAATCAACTCCATTACCCTTAAAATTTACGCACATCTCCGGGTATATTACCGGCCCAATTTATTCCACACTGATCACACAACACTTTTCCAATCCCTTTGAACAAGTATCTGAGGTGGAATACCTATTTCCCTTACCGGAAAGTGCTTCGATCGCTGGATTTGAGCTTAAAATTGGGGAGCGTGTCATCAAAGGCAAAATAAATGAATTAGAGGATGCCAGGCAAGCCTTTAATGAAGCGCGCCAATCAGGACAACAGGCTGCATTATTTGAGCAGCGCAGACCAAACTTGTTCTCAATCCAAATTACCAATCTACTTCCCCAGCAAGAGATCACAACATCCATCCGAGTAAATGGCCGGGTGAAATTTCAAGATGAATCCTACGAATTCATGCTCCCGATGGGAATCACTCCCAGGTATCACCGTGAAGATGCCGGTCAAGAGTCTGCCGGAGTAAATATATCAATAGCAGGCAAGGATGAACCCATTGGGCAAGTTCAAATCGATCTCTCGATTGACGCAGGCACAGGTATTCAATCCCCAGTCAGTCCAAGCCATCCAATCAGGGTGGATTTTATTGATGAAAACCGGGTGAAAGTAACCCTGGCCGAACCAGCCATCCCCGACCATGACTTTATCCTCAGATATGCATTATCAAATCCTGAAATAACACCAACCGGATGGGTGGTTTCCAATCAAAATAACGAGAAGGTCTTTCTGGCTTGCCTGACCCCACCCAGACTCCCTGAAAACATAACGATTTATCCCAGGGATTTCATTTTTGTATTAGACCGGTCAGGTTCAATGTCTGGAGAACCAATTGCTCAGGCTCGCAATGCCCTCAGGGCTTGTTTGCGAACCCTGACTCCAGACGACCGGTTTAATATTTTATTATTCGATGATTTAACCGATTGGTTTTCACCCGAATTATGTCCAATCAACCAGCATGAATTAGACCGGGCAGACCAATTTTTGGATCAGGTTGAAGGCCGCGGAGGGACAGAAATTCTGATTGCATTAGAGGCTGCTTTAAAAGTTCCAAACCATCCTCAACGTCAAAAATATGTTATTTTCCTGACAGACGGTGCAGTTTCGGCAGAAGAACGCGCCCTTAAACTCCTTTATAAACAAATCGGGCAGTCACGGTTATTTACCTTCGGAATTGGATCTTCTGTAAACCGATATTTATTAAACAAACTTGCTGCCTTCGGCAAAGGCTGCGCAGAATTTTTACAAGTAGATGAAGATATTGAAGAAGCAATGATCCGTTTTCAAGATCGAATTTCCTATCCATTACTCACCAATCTGACGATCCAAAGCACGGATCAATTCATTGATTATTTCCCAGCCATCATTCCTGATGTTTACTATGGCCAAACCCTGGAAATTTGCGGAAGGTTCAAATCCAAAACGAAAAAACCTCGTCTCACCCTCTGCGGTGTTTTCTCTGGAAACGCTGTAAAAATTGAAATTAATTTTGAACAAACCAATTTTCTGAACCCATCAATTGAGCGGATCTGGGCGTCTCAAAAAATCGATGAGCTGCTCTACAAATCGGCTGAATTAACCTCTAAAACAATCGATGAGATTCGCGATTTGGCTCTACAACATCAACTGGTTACGCCTTTTACGGCTTTTACCGCAGTGGACTCCGCCCAGGTAACCCATGGCGATCAACCTCAAAAAATAAATATCGCACACCCCTTGCCAAAAGGACTGGATATATCAGGATTCATAGGACAAGCAGCACCATCGATTCCACGTTTTGCACCTCCTCTTCCTGGAAACATTCACGCATCATTCGTAAAATATTCTAAAGCGCTGCCACCGATAGATACAGCACAACCCTTTAGCATGCCAGCGGATTACACAGGGGCTGCTAACCCTTATTCTCCCTCATCCGAGCCGTTTATGGATATTCCACAAATTTCGCCCGGAACTTCTCGAGCGGATATTCTACGCCACCTTGCTCGCACGCAAAAAGCAAATGGCTCATGGGACAATGATCCATTGCACACAACATTGGCGATTTTAGCATTTGTCCGCGATGGTCATACCACTCAAACTGGAATTTTCCGCTCGCAAATCCGCAAAGCTATCGCCTGGATTCAGACTCAAGCAGCCAGCGGTCTCGTTCAATATCTGCTTGCCATTACATTCAAAGAATTAAGCCTGGCAACAAATTTGAATGAACATATGGAATTATCAAAAAAATATCTCAGCACAACTCCATCGCCCACTTCAGCACCAATGCACTTTGCATTTGCTGTCTTAAATTCAAATGGTCTGAATAACCTGCCAGACGAAATAAATACTGAGGAAGACTTAATCAAATATGCAATTACCGGGAAAAAGGTCGAAGCTGACAAAATCCTGTTATCCAGCTTTAGTGACGACCTGTTGTACTGGCGAAGTGCTATTTGTATCCAGTCTTAAATCATTTCCAAATAGGTTTCACGGTCGGATACAATCCGCATTGCATTAACTTAATTACTTCCACACCCAAGACAACCCACAGAAATCTTGGACAATTTGCTTGCACCACATTGAAATAAAAAGGTATACTTAAGAGCAAATCGGTGGATTGATCAATCATTTAAAAATCCAGGAATTGAGTTTTATTGTTGGATGAAACCGAACCCGGCCAAATCAAAGCACATGATCCTGGCAAGAGGACATCAATGAAAATCGATAGTTTAATGGAAATCTTGCCTCAAAACTATTCCGTGGTTGACCGGGAATTGATTATGCGTGCTTACAAGTTCGCAGAAGAAGCCCACCGGGACCAAAGGCGAGCTTCAGGTGAACCTTATGTTAGTCATTGCATCGCAGTTGCAGCCATCCTCGCGGAAATGCAAGTCCCCCCTACGGTCGTAATTGCCGGTCTGTTACACGATACCGTTGAAGACACAAAAGTTACTCTAAATGACATCCGCCATGAATTCGGTGAAGAAGTTGCGCGTTTGGTAGATGGAGTCACAAAATTAACCAACCTTCCGCGGGTATCTCGTGGCGATCAACACATCGACGAACTAATAAAAGAAGACGAACCAATCCCAGAACCATCTTTAGGAATCCGCGGGAAGAAACGTGATCTTGCAAATGAGACACTTCGCAAAGTCTTCCTGGCGATGGGTGATGATATCCGCGTAGTATTGATTAAATTAGCCGACCGTTTGCATAATTTACGCACACTTGGATATATGCCTGAGGACAAGCGAAAACGGATCGCCCAGGAGACTCTTGATATATTTGCCCCCCTGGCGAACCGGCTGGGTATCTGGCAAATTAAATGGGAAATGGAAGACCTGGCTTTCCGCTATGTGAACCCTGAAAAATTCCGTGAAATTGCAGAAAACCTGGCTGAACGCCGGCAAGATCGTGAGCATCAGGTTCATCAAATCATTGCAAATCTTCAATCTTTGCTTCGTGAAAACGGAATTCGCGCAGAAATTTCAGGTCGTCCGAAACATATCTACTCGATTTACAAAAAAATGATTGACCGCGGGAAACCTTTCGAAATGGTCCGCGATCTGCGCGGAGTACGTCTGATCGTCCAGGATATCCCCACCTGTTACATGGCGTTGGGCGTTATTCATACTCATTGGCGGCCAATTCCGCAAGAATTTGATGATTACATCGCCGCACCAAAAGATAATTTTTACCAATCCATCCATACAGCGGTAATTTACGATGATGGCAAACCGCTTGAGGTGCAAATCCGCACACAAGAAATGCACCAAAATGCAGAATACGGTATTGCTGCTCACTGGCGGTATAAAGAACGCGGTCCGCGCGATGAGTTGTATGAACAGCGCATCAACTGGCTGCGAAAGTTAATGGAATGGCGGCAAGAAATCGAAGATGCTCAAGAATTCGTCGATGGAATGAAAAGCGACGTATTCCAAGACCGCGTATATGTGTTTACACCACGCGGTGACATCATTGATTTACCCGCT
>JAJUJY010000308.1 GCA_029265085.1 Chloroflexota bacterium | reverse complement strand
GGTATCAAAAATATTTACTTAGGGCCATCATTACCAGCGTTTATTAATCCAAATATCTTGCAGTTTTTAGTGGATCAGTTTGAAATACACCCAATTTCAACACCTGAGCAAGACCTGCGGGCAATCCTTGCATAAAAAAGATTAAATTGTCAGCCCCCTTCAGATTGGCAGTTTGAAGGGGGCTTTCTGTGTATGATCTTTCCAGATATGATAAGATTTTTTTAATCAATTGAGCAAGTCACAAAACTCGATCCTGTCACCAATTTTCTTTATTTTTTGGTAAGGAATTTCTGGATCATCAAAATTTAGAGACATGGTATTTCGCTGTCGCCACCATTGCGAAACTTCGCGTGGAAGTGCATTCCAGTAATTATCCATTTTTTTTATATATTGCAATAATTCCTCGTACACCCCAAAAGCAATAGGGTTCAGTAAATAATCTGGGTGCACATTAACTAAAGCCATTCCGTGGTACTTGTAAATAAATCCCAATTTTTCTATCCAAATGTCTGGTGATCTTTGGCCAAGCACATTGACCAAAGTATTGTCTTGAACCAGTGTGTAGGGCAATTCCACAAACTTACCTACCATAAACGGCCATATCGACATCGTTCCCCCTGGAATAGGCTCAAATGGATCGGTGTCAAAAAAAGATAGGTCGTATTCAATGTTGAGGTCCTGCATCCAGATTGGATTCCGGTGAGTGAATGGAGAACGAAAACCTACCATATTGAATTTTTCTAATGCCTGATTTATTTCAATGACTTCTTGATCAAAATAAATCTTTGAACGAAACATCTTTCCATCATGTCGCATTCCATGACAGCCAACTTCAAACCCATCTTTCCGTAATTGGTCGATCAAAATCAAATCTAATGGATACCGATCCAAAACAAAATTAAAGGATGAACGGAATCCATACTTTCTGTCTAGTGCTGCCACATCACCAACAAATCGTTGTCCATTTTCAGTCTCAACATCGTGTGTAAGAACAATTGAACATTTATTTTGATTTGGCCAAAAAGGAATGATAGTAGTGGATTCAACTTCGCTCATAACCATCAACTCCTTAAGAGCGGCAAATTGGAATTTTATATACCTCGATTCTATTGGCCACGACAATTGATGATGGTTGGAAGAACGATGATAAATATTCCTTAAATAATTTTTTACAAACACTGGCACATAAGGGCGCAACAAATAATACAACCGCTTCGCCTTTGAAAATTCCCAATGCCTATCTCCAAATTGAGCTTCACCCAAAATATAAGCCATAAAATCTTCGACAGCTTCTAGAGAGTAATTCATTCCGCTCGCTTCTGCCGCATGTCGGACAATGGACACCCATTGATTGGGACTGGCATGATGAATACATTTCCAAAAAAATTCAGGGGAATTTAGTTGCCACAAATTTTCCATATCATTTCTCTATCCCCAATACCGATAAAACAACTCACCCATCAAACGCCCAAACCATACGGGTGCCCGCCGAATTATTTTTTTTGGAAGTGAATAAATCCAAGGATGGCTATCCAGTTTCGGTGCCTGGGGAAAATAAGTATAAGAAATTTTTGTTTCTTCTGCTCCCCAACGACTTTTATAAGCCCTTAACCCGGGATTATCAAAATCCGTTCTTCCCAAATCAAAATTTTTATATCT
>JAJUJY010000218.1 GCA_029265085.1 Chloroflexota bacterium | reverse complement strand
GTAACCGTATATTTACTGGTTTGATTTTAGCACATTTGGTCTTGTAACGCAATAGGATTTGGAGAATTCTAATCTTAAAATTTAGTTTGGAGAAAACGGTGAAGTGAAGCCGATATTTTCTGGAAATTATCCCGTACCACCCGTAAGATATGGGGGTGGAAACAACCGTATTTATGGTTATTTTCCAATGATTCAGAACCCTCTCCCCCAGGTCTTGGGTTGTCCAGACCAGCGTGGAAAAGTGGATTGCATTATATCCTTAAAAGGTTCAGAGGTTTTAGAAATTTATTGGAATCTAAGAATGTGAGCTTTTACCCTAACAGAAGCATTTACTGGGGATATTTGTTATCCTGCCCCTAGGGGTGAATACAAAATAATCGGCATATATGGGGGAAGGGGGATTCTGTGTATCCATGGCAACTGCCTGCCTGATAAAGGACATTTCTACCATAAGTGTGATGGATGAATTGTCCGTAGATTGGAAGAATTTAACACAAAACGGCAGCCAGTAGATCACGAACGGAGGAATCGTGATTCATTGGGCTGCCGTTTAAAAATCCTGCTCTGAGGCAAGCGAAATTTAACCAAAGGTGCTTCGAGGAAGACCTTGATGAAATGTTGGACTGGCTTGCTTCGAGATGTTCCAGATTTCCTGCTCCCCCTCCGCCCGTTGCGGCAGGGGAGGGGGACAGCGACCGACAGGTTTTAGCGGTTGCGGTTACGCAGGAACGCGGGAATATCCAGATCGTTGGTGTTAATAACGTGCGGCTGGAACTCCGTCGGTGAAGACGGTTGTGTAGTCACAGGGCGCTCAGCCTTGGGGGCCGTGGTGTTTTGTGGAAAGTTCCTCGGCTCTTCCGCCCGGGCGGGGCGCTGTTCCATTAAAGGGGAACGCACGCTCGCACGATCAAACCCTGTGGCGATGACGGTAATGCGAACTTCATCGCCCAGGCTTGGATCGATCACAGCACCAAAGATCAGGTTGACATCAGGATGTGCAGTTTCTTTGATGATAGCGGCGGCCTGGTTGACCTCGAAGAGGGTCAGGCTATTGCCGCCGGTAACGTTGAACAAAATACCGCGCGCACCGTCAATGGTAATGTCCAGCAGTTGGCTGGAGATAGCCATTTCGGCTGCAATTCGGGCACGGTCTTCGCCGGAAGCGTGGCCTACTGCCATTAATGCAGCGCCGCCTTCGGACATAATTGCCCGCACGTCAGCGAAGTCCAGGTTGATCAAACCGGGAACGGTGATCAATTCAGAAATACCCTGGATACCCTGGCGCAGGACATCATCCGCTGTGCGGAAGGCTTCCTGGAGACTGACACGCTTATCCACAATTTGCAGCAAGCGGTCATTGGGGATCACGATCAACGTGTCCGCATGTTCTTTTAATTTAGAAATACCCGCTTCAGCGGATTGCTGGCGGCGCGAACCTTCAAATGTGAAGGGGCGCGTGACTACACCAATGGTCAGGGCGCCAACTTCCTTTGCAATCTGCGCCACAATGGGGGCGGCGCCGGTGCCTGTGCCACCACCTAAACCGGCGGTGACAAAGACCATATCGCTGCCCTTGAGCACTTCATACAGCTCTTCGGCTGATTCTTCGGCTGCCTTGCGGCCCATCTCAGGGTTTCCGCCGGCACCCAAACCGCGGGTGGATTTGTCGCCAATGCGCACGCGAGTACCTGCTTTGGAAAGCAGCAGGGCCTGGGCATCTGTGTTCACCGCAATAAACTCAATGCCATTCATCCCTTCCTCAATCATGCGATTAACGGCGTTGCATCCACCGCCGCCCACACCGATAACTTTGATGCGGGCAAAGGACTCTCCTTGTGATTGATTCATTAGTTCCATCATGTCCTCCGCTTTCTAACCTGTCTTGAAAATCCTCTACTTTTGTACCTGCAACACTGTATGAATAAAGAGTTAGGGTAACAACCGCCTTAAGAAATTTCTCAAATTTTCGTTATCGAGAATATTCCCCTTGGGTTGGCGCCTACGACCACGGGTGGGCTCAGATTCGCTCATAATCAGTGCCCAATTAAGCAGGCCGACGCTAGTGGAATAGGCCGGCGAGTGAAGCTGGTCAGTCAGACCGACCAGGTTTTCAGGTTTGGCTAATCGCACGGGCAGGCCAAGAACTGAACTGGCCAGGCTGCGAATGCCAGGAAGCAGGCTGGTGCCGCCTGTTAATACCATACCGGCGGGCAGTAAGCCATCGTATCCGGACCGCTTGATTTCCTGCAAGACCAGCAGGAAGATTTCTTCTGCCCGGGCTTCAATAATGTGAGCCAAATCACGGCGGTTAACCTGGATAGGTTGGTCCTCACCAAATGAGCGAACGGTAAAGACATCATCCGAGGCAACTTCACTTTCAATGGCGTGTCCGTATTGCTTTTTGATTTCTTCCGCTTGTTCAAGCGAAAGACGCAAACCATGCGCAATGTCGGAGGTGATATGGTTGCCGCCAACTGCCAGCACCATCGTGTGCCAGATATCGCCATCGATATAAATGGCCAGGTCGGTGGTTCCGCCGCCGATATCGCAAACAATCGCACCCATCTGGCGCTCGGTTTCCGAGAGAACTACCTCAGCCGAGGCCAATGGATTAAGCACAAATTGGGTTGCCTGAACACCAGCCGCTTCTACGCTTTGGCGCAGGTTTTCTACCGTCGCTTCCGCTGCGGTGATGATATGGGCTTCCACTTCCAGTCGGTAGCCATGCATCCCGATGGGAGTGCGAATGCCGTCTTGTCCATCCACCACAAAGCTGCGCTGAACTACATGAATGATTTGGCGGTTATGCGGAATAGCAACTGCCTGGGCGGCTTCTAAGGCGCGGGCAACATCAATTTCATCAATTACTCCGCCTGAGATACCCACCACACCACGGCTGTTTACCGATGAAACATGTGATCCGGCCAGGCTGACCAGACCAGAGGTAATTTCCAACCCAGAGGTTCGCTGTGCTTTTTCAATCGAGCGGGCAATTGAGGTGGAAGCAGCAGCAAGGTCAACAATGTTGCCTTTGCGGATCCCTTGGGAGGGTTCGATGCCAACACCTAAAATCCGCAAGCTTCGTTCGCCTTCTACCCTGGCGACCAGCGTGCAGACCTTGGTTGTGCCGATGTCGATACCCACTACAATTGGTTCATCCATGACGTGCTGCTCCGATTATTTGTAAAAAGGTGCGTTGAGATGTTCTACGCTGATGTAATTTGGCTGAATGCCTTCCTGAGATAATCGGTTAACAATGTTTTCGTAAAGGACCATCTTCGTTTGGAAATCTTGCATATCAGCCCCGATGTACACGTCCCATCCGCGCGGGTCCTTCCATCCAAGGCCATTGTATGAATTATAGACCAGAATGGAATCTTCGTGTATCTGAAAAGCCAACTGATTTGCGACTTTTAGCAAACTCGGTTCTGCCTGACGCCCCCAAATGGTTACTGGAGTAATGGATTGGGCTGTTTCAGTCTCATTTTTGGCATCCTTCTCCGTTTCTTCCTCTGTCTCCACTACAATTGGGAGCAATGGGGGAATGGAATCGCTTTGGATGTTGAGCAGCTTATTGGCTGCTTCCCCGCGTTGCGGCAAGATATATCCATCCGCATCAATCCAGAATACCTGGTCGCCTGACTGCCAGGAAATTACCGGCTGGCGTTCTGCGGCAGTAATACTGACTTTTGCTGGTAATCCAACATTGATCTTGATATCGGTCAATTCAGGAAAAGCAGCCGCCAGGGTTTCTTTGGCCTCAACCGGATTGAAGGCGACAATGGAAGTTCCGCTGACCTTGAGCGCTGCCTCCAGGTCGGCTACGGTTACCCGCTGAATACCATTGGCTTCAATCTGTTCAACTTCAAAACGGTCAGAGAAACAGAGTAAATAAAGAGCAACGCTGAAGATGATTACAATTGAGAGGGACAGGAGCCGCCAGCCTGGGTTCATCATTGGGAGGGCAGGCAAACGCACTTCCGCTCCAGTTGCGCCCAGTGAATAATAATATTGGCGGCGAACCCGGCTTTTATTGGTCTGGTGTAATGGTGTGGTGTATGGTGAGCTGCGTGTGATTACAGGGGTTGATTTTACCGGCCGTGTTACAGAAGCGCTCCGGCGCGTTTGGTCAACCCGCTGTTGGGAGGTGTTTGCCCGGCGTCGGCGGAGCATGTCGGCCCGTGAATTATTGGCGGTTCGATCGGCGCTCATCAATCCCTCCTGTATTCGAATTCAGTGCGGTCGCGGTCCTGTTTGCGTTCCAGGCCTAATTCTATCAAGCGTTCGACCAGTTTGGGATACGGCAAGCCACTGGCTTCCCACATTTTGGGGTACATACTGATGCGGGTAAAGCCGGGCATAGTGTTGATTTCGCTTACATAGACTGATTGATCTTGTGGATCGAATAAAAAGTCCACCCGGCATAACCCAGAGCAATCGGCTGCTTTATATATTTTGATGGATAACCGGCGGATTTCTTCCGATAGTTCGGTGGATAAGGGTGCCGGGATTAATAATTGAGAATTATCACTGATATATTTGGCTGAATAGGTGTAAAAGTCATCGCCTGGGACAATCTCACCAACCATGGAGGCTTCCGGATTGTCATTACCAAGCACGCTGACTTCCAGCTCGCGTGGTTTTTGTAGTCCGCGTTCAATCAGGATACGCCGGTCAAAACGGGCGGCTTCCATCACGCCTTCGTACAAATCCGACCGGTTGCGGCATTTGGTGATGCCGACAGAAGAACCCAGGTTGGCCGGTTTGACAAACAGGGGATACGGAGAGATTTTTTCAGCTTCTTCAACCAGGGCAGCAAAATCTTTCTCTACCTGGCTGCGGTTAAATACACGCGATTCCAACACCGGAATCTGATGAGCGCGCATAAGATCTTTAAAGAGAGCCTTGTCCATCCCTACTGCCGATCCGAGCACACCAGAACCGGCATAAGCGATTCCAGCCAGTTCCAATAATCCCTGGATTGTGCCGTCTTCGCCAAATGTTCCATGTAATACAGGGAAGACCACATCAAGGTAAGTGTGCGGAACCAGTTCCACTTTGTCTGCAACCGGGCGCAGGAGGTATAAGCGATTGTGCCCAGGTTCTGGCAGGATAGTTACACGGGTAAGGAAATCAGTTTTGCGATTTTCCAGAGCGCCAAAAATATCTTCGCCGATTACCCATTCGCCTGTGTGGGTAATTCCGATGCAGGTGATGTCATATTTTTCCTGATTGAGAGCGGCATAGACGGAACGAGCCGACTGGATCGAAACTTCATGCTCTCCAGAACGACCACCAAATAAGATGCCTACTCGAATTTTCGCTGCTTTCATCCGTTTTCTTCTACTCCTGCCTACTAGTATTGGTGGGGGATTCACCCCAATCGCCGGCAATTTCAACCTCTAATTCCAACTGGATGCCCGTTTTTTCATATACTGATGTACGGACCTTTTGGATCAGTTGCCAGTAATCGCTGGCAGTGGCGTTTTCATCGTTGACGAAGAAATTTGCATGGATTGGGCTGACCTCGACCCCTCCTATACGGGTTCCCTTTAATCCTGCTGATTCGATCAGGCGACCTGCATAATCCCCAACCGGATTTTTAAACATCGATCCCATACTCGCCCCGGGCGGCTGGGTGCTTTTGCGTTTCTCTGAGAAGGTTTGCATGAGGGCTTGGACGTTCTCACGAGTACTGTGCTCCAGCCGCAAATGAGCTGCCAGGATGACTGTTTTGCCGGGGTTCCGCTTGAGGATGCTGGTTCGATAGCCGTATTGCATTTGTTCTGCAGACCAGCTTACCTTTCCATATTCGGGGTGCAAGATTTCTGCCAAAATCAGGTTGCCGTTCATGTCACCGCCAAATGCGCCCGCATTGCCGTAAACTGCACCGCCAACCGTGCCGGGAATGATCGCTGCCCATTCCAAACCGCTCAGACCGCGCAATGCAGCCTGCCGGGCAACCATGCCTAAATTCGCCCCTGATTCCGCCACTACGCCTGGAGGATTGCTATTCGCGTCAATTTTAATATTGTGTGCCCGATTTAATACCACCACGCCGCGAAAACCAGCATCAGCGAAGAGAACATTTGCGCCGCTGCCCAAAATCATGTAGCGAGCGGTCAGATCCCAGAGCTTTCGGATGATGTCTTCCAATTCTTCTGCGCTGTGGGCTACAAGTAGTGCATCAGCC
>JAJUJY010000200.1 GCA_029265085.1 Chloroflexota bacterium | reverse complement strand
GTTCTTAATTTGGGGTTTGGCTGTACTTCTGGTCGCGATTGGATTGATCATTCTGATCGTCTGGTTGATTGGGCCAAATCGACCAAGCATTTCCCTGTTTGCTACGGCTACCCCCACTGCAACCAATACATCTACACCGACACCTGTACCGCCAACTTCAACGCCAACGCTCACGCCGACCATCACGGAAACTCCAACGGTTACCCCGACTTTAACGCCGTCCGGACCGTTTGAATACACCGTCCAGGAAGGGGACAACTGCTTTGACCTGGCTGTGAAGTATGAAGTGGACCTGTTGGTCTTACTGGCGATTAATAACTTCCCCAGCGATCAGTGTCCCATTAAAGTTGGTGATGTGATTTTAATCCCGGTGGCTGGCCAGGCGCTGCCGACACCCACTCCGCTGCCTACGAATATTCCACGCGGCACAAAGATTGAATATATTGTTCAGTCAGGAGATTCGTTGGATGGAATTGCATCGCGCTTCAATTCCACTGTGGAGGCGATTATGAAAGAGAATAAGCTCACCGATCAAAATAAGATCAATGTTGGCACGAAACTGGTCATTCCGGTGAATATTGTCACGCCAACACCCACTCGCGCTCCAACCAGCACGAAACCAGCAAATGCGGGTACGAGCGTGGCAACGACTGCTGCACCAACTGTAACACCGACAAAATAAAAAAACAATTGGTTCAAATTTACGGCTGTTCTCAACCGAGAACAGCCGTTTTATTATTTGGGTATAATTTTCTATGAACATCGAATTAATGGTAAGGAATAAGGTTCATAGATGAAAAAAAATGGTTTTCAGCTGAAATCAGGGCGATATTCAAAAATCCTTTTGGCGCTCATCCTCCTGGGCTTTTTTATTTTTTGGGTTGTCGATCTGGGGGGCAGCCGCCTAAAACCCATTTTACGCATGGATAATCCCCGTGGGTTTGGCGCATATGGCCCAATCATCATTGAATTTCCCGAAGAAATGGATGCGGAAGGAGTAATTAGCCGCTTTGAATTGATCCCGACAATAGCCGGCGAATGGCGTTGGGAAAGGCGGAAAGCCGAGTTTTGGCCTCTAGATAGCCTGGCTGGCCTGGATCAAGTGACACTTTCTTTGCGGTCTGGGTCTGAAACAAGCGATGGACGAAAAATAAACCGAGAATATCGCTGGATTATCCCTATCCGCCCGGCAAACGTAATCTATCTTGCAAATCCGCTCAGCCAACCGGAAATTTGGAGCATTGATCCGGAAACACAAAAGAAAACACAATTAACCTTCACTCAGGGCAAGGTGAATGATTTTGCGCCAAAACCTTCTGGTGAAGCAATTGTATATTCAGCTGTAAATGAATTTGGCGGGCTGGATTTGTTTTTGGTGTCTTCCAGTGGAGGAACATCAAAAATATTGGTTCAATGCGGTAAAGATCGTTGCGCGGAAGCTGTGTGGTCGCCAAACGGAGAAACGATAGCGTATAGCCGAATTGAGCTGTCTAAAAATCAATCTGCGCAAAGAATTTGGTTAGTCCAATCCGAATCCGGAGAAACCGAACCACTTTTTCGGAACATGGATCAAGTTGGAAACCTCCCATCCTGGTCACCCGATGGAAGGCGGTTGGCGTTTTACGACCGGAATAATCATGCAATCCAGGTGTTTGATTGGCAAACCGGGCAGACTATCTTCGTCCCAACATTTTGGGAGGGGATGGGGAGTTGGATCGATGGGGGGCAGGGAATGATTTTTGGTGTGGTTGACCCAGCCGCTTTGGAACAAAATGTTAACCTCTATCATGTCAGATTTGACCAGGAAATATCTCCAGAATTTTTGGCTGGCACCCATTCCGATTTGGATTATAGTGTTCCGATGGTATCTCCTGATGGAGCGTATTATCTGGTTGGATGGAGGAATCCGGTTGGGCCGGTGGGCAAACAACTGTATCAGATGCGTATCGATGGTACGGAGATGATACCTGTTGCACTCGATGTGATGAAGAATCACGCGCATTACCGCTGGGATCCATCAGGGAAACGGGTTGTCTTCCAGCAAATCGAGCTGGGTAATTCGAATAGTTTGCCGGAAATCGCGCTTTGGAATAAAACAACGGGCGAGGTTACAGTGCTTGTTCAGGATGCAGCCCTGCCGGTATGGCTGCCTTGATTTTGTAGAACTTCAATTGCTCGGGAGATTTCTTGTAATACCAAAGACTCTGGTTCGTGGTGAAGTGCTGTTGATAAAAATTGGAGCGCTTTGACCGAACCAATTTGTCCCAATGCCCAGGCAGCATGAGCGCGAACCAGCGGTTCATTGGAGCCAGATAATAAATTTGCTAAATGAATAATGAACGATTCATTTTTCGTATTTCCTGCAATAACCGCGAGATTTCGAACATATCCACGATATTTCGCACGCAAAATTGGACTGATTTTAAATTTGTCTTTAAATTCAGATGGGTGGATGGTAATTTCTTTGGCAATATTTACGTAATACCGGGATGAATCGCTGGGCGAAAAAGTTTCTTGGAGTGAATCAATCCGTTTTTGATTCCAGGGGCAAACCTGCTGGCAAATATCGCATCCAAACGCCCATTGACCTATTTTTTCCCGCAGCGCAGGGGAAATTTCGCCTTTATTTTCAATCGTCAGGTAGGAGATGCACTTGCGGGCATCAATTGTCCGATTGGAAAGGATGCATTGTGTTGGGCAAGCCTGGATACATCGTTCGCATTTTCCGCAGCGATCTGCTGTGAAGGGCTGGTTGGGATCAATCAAAACATCCAGAAAGACCTCGGCTAATAAGAACATTGAGCCTTGCCCTGGAGAGATCAAACAGGTGTTTTTTCCAATCCAGCCGAGGCCTGCTTTTTGGGCAAGTTCCCGCTCCAAAATGGGTCCTGTATCCGTATAGATTTTATATTGAATGGTTTGATTAATTCGTTCTTCCAGGAAATGCACCAGATTGATAATTTTGGGAGGTATGACCAGGTGATAATCCTGATCCTGGACGTAAGCAGCAACCAGGCCATATTCCATTTCGCCCGGTAATGTTTTGTGTCTAAAAGCGGGATAAGGAGTTCCAAGGACGATAATACTTTGCGCCTCCGGCATGATCCATTGCGGATTAGCTCTCTTTGTAAGCGCATTTTCAGCTGCCAAATATGCCATGCTGCCATGATTCCCTTCTGCAAGCCATTGAAGGTACTTTTCAATGTGCTGCGATGGGGAAGGGGTTGTGACGCCAAAAAGCGTAAAGCCGAGGCGGAATGCCTCGGCTTGAAGTTCTTGCTTCAAGGCCGCTGAAGATATTGATCCTCGTTTGGCCTGATCGTCCATTTAAATTACGGGGTTGGGGTTACGGTCGGATCGTTTGAACCAGCAACTTTAATCGTCAGAGTGACCTGATAGAAATTAACACCCTGATCTGTAGATAATACCCAAATGGTTGTATATTCACCAGACTTTTTGGGGGCTTCCATTGTTGGCAGAGTCAAATCAACCGATTCGCCTGGTTTCACTTCTTTCGGGAATTTGATGTCCGAGGCGAGGAAGCGCAGTGCCTGATCGGAGAGGTAAAAACGTACCTGGTAATCTTTGGTCCAGGTGGTGGTACCCGTATTTTTCACCGTCCAGGTCAAGTTAAAATCCTGGCCGGGAAGCATGGTTGTGCCATCTGCCGGATTTTGGCCGATCCATTCCGCTTTATCCGCTACCACTGGCCGAGCTGCAGTTGGGGCCAGGGTGTTGGTTGGTGAAACTGCGGATGTGGGAGTCGCGGCAACCGTTGGTTCCAGGGTGGCTGTGGGCTGCGGTGTTTCCGTAGGTGTTGATGTTGGCAGTAATGCCGCAGTTTGGGTTAAACCTGCCTGAACAGTCTGTGCAGCCTGTGTGTAAACCATGACGGGGTCAATGGTTGGGGTTTTTGCAGCCGGTTGGCAAGCTGACAATCCGATGCTCAGGATTGTGATTACAAGAATCGCTCCGGCAATATTTTTCTTACCTGACATGAAATGTTTCCTCCATAAATATCGTGCTTACTTTATCATACAAACCAATCCGCAATTTTCAACCGGCTTGAACAAAATGTCAAGGGCTGGTGCTGGAAGGAATAAAACTGGTATCTTCCTGAGAAGAGGGGAGATTGGCGTTAAAACCGCGTCCCTGGCGAAAATTGATATAGCTGATAGCCCCAGCTTGAATGGCCGCCTCAGTTTGATACCTGGTTTCCTGGTACGTAAAAGAGATCACATACGCCCCGGATGGGAGATCACTTAAAACCATGTTTTCTTTGTAATAATCATCACTGTTCACGCTCAAAGGACCATAAGTCCGGACTTCCCAAATTTGCCCGGTTTCTTTAGAGCGCACCTGCACATCAATGCGTTGAAGGGGCGAGCCATCTGATTTTAAAAGTCGGCCAACCAATACTCCCCAGCCTTGTGGTGGGGCTAACCATAACTCGGGATTACGGGTCACAAAAAAGCTGTTGGTTTCCAGTCGAACTTCAAAGTGAAGGTGAGGGCCGGTAGTAAAACCGGTATTTCCAACTACTCCTAAAGGATCACCGGCTTTCACATAATCACCATACTGGACGAAAATTTCATCCATATGCGCATAGACAGTGTATAAGATCCGGCCTTTATAGCCAAAATCATGTTTGATTACTACGGCCAGGCCGTATGGGTCATCCGGATTATCCTTACCACGATACAAGCCAAGACCAGACCAGATGACCTTTCCTGCACCTGCCGCTATAACGGGCGTGCCGCGGGCTGCGTCAATATCAATCCCAGTGTGAACAATGTCTGTGTCGGGGAAAAAATCTCCATAGCGATAATTCGCCAGCGGCCAGTTGACTTCATCGGCAGCAATTGGGCGCGTGAAGTAAAAATGATCATTGGGATTGAGTGCCCATGGAGTATCGTACAGCGGAGGCCGCCAGACCGATACCGGTAATGGAGCAGGGGTTGGAAAGGTAAATCGAAGAGGTTCTTCCGCTGAGAACTGAGATCCTTTTTGGAGATTTTCTCCTAAGAATGGTTTTGAGGGCGGTTCTTCTTGCGCAGCAGCATTTGATTGCGGTAAGATGCGTTCAATAACCGGCTGTACGCTTTGCTGAACGCTGCAGCCGGCGAGCGACACCGCCAAAAGAGCAGCCAGGCAAAAAAGAACGGTTGGCAGCTGCTTCATGGCGTTGGCGTTCCGCTGACTGTGGATGGCTGGTTGGTTGGCGCAGGTTGAGGGGTTGCACTGCGGACTGTCCTGGGGGTCGGTGTGAAGGTTGGAGTCACCGTAAAGGTCGGGATGGCCGTGGGAACTTTTATGGCTTCAGGGGGATAAAATTGTGCCATTGCTGCCTGCCATCCGAGCTGATCGCTCATCAGAAATTGGTTAAACCGTGCGGCTTGATAATAAGTACGCCAATTTATTAAAGCAGGAGGTCTTTCCCAGCCAAACCGCGCTGCTAATTCAGTAAAATCAATCCAATATCCCGCGGGAATATCGGAAAATTTACCACCCTCTTCAAAGGCAGTAGGGTCGCTTTGAAAGCGCGCATCCAAATCCCAAGGGCGGGTCATTAATGGTAAACCTTGTGATCCGTCCTGGTACCTTGTTTTTATATACACCCGCCAGTAGGTTTGGCCTGCGTAATCTTCTCGAACAATCGTCATCCATCCGGCCTGGATTGTGATTGGGTTTACTGCAAAGGCTCGGCCGGTAAACAACCACTCGTCCACTGAACCTGGATACGGTGGTTCTGTGATAGGGAGATAAGCATTTTCCAGGCTGGATAAGAAATCCCAACCGGATTGGCGGGCAACTTCTTCACGCAATGCTTTAAACGCCTCGTCCGCCTGATCGTGCAAATAGGGATACGGGACGGTGATATCCGGTATTTCAACCATGGCGTAGCGTCCGGCTGGTGAAACATCGGATACCGACAATGCCCGCGCGTATAAAGGGGAAAATTCCGCTGGTTTGTTCTCAACAAAATACGGTGGGATCAATTCAGGAAAGCGTCCATTTTTCCAGTCTAATCCCCAGGTTGCTCCGGGGAGTTTGGTGAGCGGAAAAGCCAGCCGGTACGTATTGTTCTCATACGCGGTAAGCGCAGATTCATTGGCGGTTTGGATTCCGCTCAATATTGAATTTCCAGTTGGACTCCAAGCCGGCCAGCTACCGCTTCCGGCTGAAACTGGTATATTTGATGGCGATTGAGAATCCCAGACCCATATTTCTTGCGTTTGATTTTCTGGAGCGCTCCAGGCCAGGTAGCGGCCGTCTGGAGACCAGGCGGGGTGCGTATCAGGCCGGCCAGAGTTTTGGGAAATGTTTCTAAAGCGATCGTCAATCCTGTCTAACCCGGCCGTCCATATTTCTTCTTCGCCTGTGCGGGTTGAGACAAAGGCGATCTCTCGTCCTTCCGGAGACCAATTGGGAGAGTAATCATTGGCCGGATGGTTGGTCAGAGGAATGCGCGGCTGAGAAAGATCCGCCAAATTTTGGATAAATATGTCCATCTGACCGTCAATGTAGCTTTCATACGCCAACCATTGTCCATCTGGCGACCAGGATGGCGAACCGTCATATTCCGGTGAATTGGTAACCTGGGTCAGATTGCCGTTGGTCAAATCCATTACATAGATATCCCAAAACCCATTCCGGTGAGAGCTAAATGCGAGTTTTGTCCCATCTACTGTAACAGCTGGATGAATATCGTCCCAGTTGGAATTTGTCAGACGGGTGAGCGGAAGGGTTTCCGGATGATAGGCGAATAAATGGATATACTGCCCATCGCTCATGGCCAGGACGATGAAACCTGGATTTGCAGCAGGATCCGATTCCACCGAGAGGACGGGGGCAGGACTGACCTGAATCATGGATAAGTCTTCAGGATTAACTTCAGTGGTTGGAAAAGCTGTGGGTTCGATGTTGGCGATGGGATCTGCCGGGGTGGATTGGTTATTGAATACTTGGAACC
>JAJUJY010000043.1 GCA_029265085.1 Chloroflexota bacterium | reverse complement strand
GATAAGCGCTGCCTCAAAGGATGGCCTTGCTTTGGCTGAACCAGTTTCGTTTGAATACCAGACGGCAGAATATCTTGCGATTACAGAACAAATCCCATCTCCGGATATGAATGAGGTCAATCCTTCCGGTGCAATTGTAGTTGCCTTTAACCAACCTGTGGCTGCCTTGGGTGCTGACCAGGCGGATTTACCGGCGGCTTTTTCGCTATCTCCGGAAGTGGATGGGCAAGGAGAATGGATTAATACCAGTACCTATGTTTTTAGGGCTGAACCCGCCTTACAGGGTGGCGTGCAATATACCGTCGCAATTAATCCTGAGTTGACCAGCCTGAACGGAAGTAGTTTTGCTCCTGAAGCCGATTTGCCCTGGACATTTACTACGGTTGTTCCACAAGTTGTCAGTGTAGAACCCGCCGGAAATGAAATGATCTATCTGGATCAACCGGTTGTAATTCGATTCAACCAACCGATGGATCCAGAAAACACAGAGGCGGCTTTTTCTTTTGTGAATGACCAGGGTAATGCGGCATCTGGGAGCTACACCTGGACAGAGAACAATACGCTGCTTCATTTCACCCCAGAACCAATGCTTCAGAGGTCCACCACATATCGTCTTAATATCGATTCCAGCGCAACAGGCCAGGGAGGAACTCCGCTATCCGCAGAGTTTCAAGCTGAATTTCGAACGGTGGATGCGCTAAAAGTTGTTCAGACCAATCCTTCTGCCAGCCAGGGACTGCAAACGTATGGTGGTTTTGGCAGCCTGGAAATTCAGTTCAATGCTCCGCTTAATAATCAGCAAGATGTAAAGGCATTTTTCCGAATTGATCCACAACCTGTGAACCAAAATATTAGCTGGTATAAGGATAGCAATGTAGTTTACATTAATGGCTATTTTGATTATGGGACGGATTACACCTTAACGGTTTCAGAAGGCTTGCAGGACCGGTGGGGTGGAACATTCAACCAATCTTATCAAGATACCTGGCGAGTTTTATCAGCTCGTGCGGAATTTAACATTCCGGCCTTAATGACCACAAATACATTGTTCCTTTCTCCGCAAGACAGCCAATTGTTTGCTCAATCTACCAATATTTGGGTGGTAAATATTGGCCGGACACGTCTTTCGCAGGTGGAGTTTATCAATTACCTGGATCAAACCTACTACTTGAGTCAGCTGGAACCGGACATTACCTGGCAGCAAACCTTAGATATTCAAAGCAATATTACCCAGTCTGTGTCATTAAATGTTTCTCCGGATGGCAGCCCTTTGCGCACGGGTTTATATTTGTTCCAGGTAAATTATCCGGAGGCACAAACAGAATATAACCAAAACACTTTTTTGGCTGTGGTCAGCCCGGTTCAAATGATCATTAAGGTCAGCCAGGATGAAATGTTTGTCTGGGCGGTAACGGTGGCTGACCAAAAACCAGTGGCTAACCGGCCAATTACTGTGTATTCAAAGGATGGGGTTGTTTTAGGGAGTGGTGTAACCTCAATTGATGGCACAGCCAGAATTTCGATTCCTGAGGATCGCGATCCATACTCCTGGTTGGTGGCAGTTTTGGGTAACCCAGATGATCTGGACTATTCCATTGGCCTGACCAGTTGGAATGGGGGCGTTAGCGGTTGGGATTTTGGCATACCTTTTTCTGGATGGGTAATGGAACCGAAAATTTATTTGTATACAGACCGGCCTATTTACCAGCCGGGTCAGACAGTTTATTTTCGTGGAATTGCCCGGCAAAAAGAAAATGGTCGTTATTACCCGCTTGACCTGAATGAATTGAATTTGCACGTAGTTGGTAATTACACACCAGAGTTGGATAAAGCACCAACGCTGGAGGAAATCACCTTGCCAATTTCGGATTATGGGACGTTTAATGGTTCATTTATCCTGCCTGCGGATGCTCCTCCGGGAACGTACACCATGGGGGTGAATGATATGTACAACTCAGAAATCCAGTTTAAGGTTGCGGAATATCGCAAACCAGAAATTGATTTAAAGGTGAATTTTGGTCAATCAAATTATCAGGCTGGCCAGGACCTGAACGCATTAATTGAGGCGAAATATTTCTTTGGTGAGGCCGCAAAAGGTGTTTCATTAAGCTGGTCATTATTTGCTGAACCAAAATACCTCGATTTACCTGGCGGTTACCAGGTTGGAGAATTGAATTTAAGCTGGCTGCGTGTGGATCAACGTGACTATTACGATCCCTTTATGCCAGGACGTTTTTTGTTGGGGGGGACCAGTGTCACCGATGAAAATGGCATGGTCAGAGTGGAAATATCTGCAGAAGAGTTATCTGATTTGATGGAGAATTATTCATTGAACCGGTTGACCTTAGAAGCTACCCTGGTAGAAGAAGGTTCTCAGCCGGTCACAAGCCGGGCAGAAACCCAATACCATCCTGCTGATTTTTATATTGGGATTCGTCCGGATCAATGGTCATATCAGTCAGAGGAACCGGCAGGATTTTTCATTCAAACCGTGGATTGGCAATCTAACCCATCGGGTAATCGAAAATTAACCGCTGTTTTTCAAAGTTCGCGGTGGATTGAAGAAGCCTCCAGCCTGATTGTTGGTGAGGTGGTATACCGGCAGGAATTAACTCCGCTAAGTAGTACGGATTTTGAAACAGATGATAACGGAATGGCTCGAATCGCTTTCACACCGCCGCAGCCCGGAGTCTATCAGGTAGATATCACCAATGGGGGCGCGGTATCCCAGGTGATGATTTGGGTAGGTGGAACAGGCACGGCAATTTGGCCGAGATTGCCAAATCAACGGATTCGCCTAGAATCAGACGCGGCTGAATACACCATTGGTCAGACCGCCAGTATTTTTCTTCCCAATCCATTTGAGGGAGATGCTCTTGCGCTGGTCAGCATTGAGCGAGGAAAAGTGATGCGCTCACAATTGATTGCTATAAGCGGCACGAGTCAGACTTTTTCACTGCCGATCCTTGAGGATGATGCGCCTAACGTGTTTGTTTCTGTCACAGTGCTGGGTAAACAGGAATCCGGGCAACCTGATTTTCGCCAAGGTTACCTCCAAATTAATGTAAATCCAGAGCCATTTAAATTACAGGTGGATTTATCCCCGCAAAAAACCTCAATCGGTCCCCGCGATACCGCAGCATTTGAACTGACGGTGAAAGACATCGAAGGGAACCCTGTGGTTGGTGAATTCTCAATTTCAGCGGTCGATAAGGCAGTATTGGCTTTGTCTGACCCCAATGTACAAAATATTACGGATGCTTTTTATGGAATTCAGCCGCTGCAAGTAATCACCAATCTCTCTTTGGCCGCTTATGTCGGTAGAATTCCATTAATACCGCCTGGTCGAGGTGGCGGCGGAGGATTTGCGGAAATTCCGCCCGTCCGTGCAGATTTTAAAGATACTGCTTTTTGGCAGGCAAATATTAAAACCGATACGAACGGAAAAGCGGCGATCAACTTTCCTGTCCCTGATAATTTAACTACCTGGGTCGTAACGGTTCGCGGCTTGACCAAGGATACCCGGGTTGGCGAGGCTGCCACAGAAATCGTTGTTTCAAAAAATTTGTTAATCCGGCCAGAAGCTCCTCGTTTTTTGGTTGCAGGCGATCATGTAGAGCTAGCGGCTATAGTTCACAATAACACATCTCAAAGCCTGTCAGGTGAGGTTTCTCTAAAAGCAACCGGTGTTACGCTGGATGATCCTGCCCAAGAGGTTCAACAAATTACCCTTGATGCGGGAGCGCGTAAACGCGTGACCTGGTGGGTGACTGCGTTGGAGGTTGAAAAAGCAGAACTGGTATTTTCTGTTAAGGCTGGTGATCTGGCCGATGCGGCCAAACCGGAAGGCGGCGACCTGCCTATTTTGAAATATTCAGCACCGCAATCATTTGGTACGACCGGTGTGTTAAGTACAGCGGGTGACCGGTTGGAGATTGTTAGTTTTCCACGAAGTTTTGTGCCAACCGGTGGGAAATTGCAGATTGAGTTATCACCATCTCTGCTCCAGGTGGTGATTTCTGGCGCAAAAGCTTTGAAATCCTATCCGTTTGATTATACTGAGCCGGTTCTATCGGGGCTATTGGCGAATGTGGAAACCCTTAATCTGATGAATACGATGGGCTGGCAGGAACCGGATCTGGAGCAGCAATTGCGCACTGAGGTTCGCGAAGATTTGAATCGTTTGAAGTACCTACAGAATTTGGATGGCGGTTGGAGCTGGGGCTTATCCGGACAAAGTGATTTTTACCTTTCTGCGTATGTACTGCTGGGTTTAAGCCGCGCAAAGGATAGTGGATTCTTTGTTTCGGCTGATTTTATCGGCTCTGCCAGGGATTATGTGGTGGCTGGATTGGCTGCTCCCGAGATGATTGCAGAAGATTGGCAGCTTGACCGGCAAACTCTGGCATATTATGCACTTCAAGCCAGCGGTCTTGAAAATATGGAAATGTTTGGGGTTGCACAGGCCAAAGATCGATTAAGTCCTTGGGGGAAGGCACTGCTCGCAATGACATTATTAGACCAAAATCCTGAAAATCAGGAAGCCCGAGAAATTCTTTCTAATCTGGCTGGCGGTGCAATTCGATCCTCAACCGGTGTGCATTGGGAATCAGACCGCAACCAATCATTGAATTTTGAAACGCCCAACTATGCCACAGCGGTTATTACGAAGGCACTGGCAGAAAACGATCCCGCCTCACCATTAATTATCGATGCTGTGCGCTATTTGATCCAACATCGCCGAATGAGTGGCCTCTGGTTTTCCAGTTACGATACAGCCTGGACGCTGATGGCCCTGGCAGCAGCGATGCGTGGAACAGGAGATTTGCAGGCGAATTATGCTTTTTCGGCAAGTTTGAATGATCAGTTAATTGCTCAAGGGGAAGCAGTTGAACCCGGGCAGCTAAATACAATCCATGCTGAAGTCCCATTTGAGGGGCTATCTAAACAGTTCTCCAATGCATTAAAAATTTCGCGGGGAGAAGGCGCAGGAAGATTGTATTATCGGGCTTTTCTGGAATTAAACCGCCCGGTGGAAGGTGCTCAGCCTTTGGATAAGGGCGTTCAGATCGAACGCGAATATTTTTCGGTTGCAGCAGAATGCTCAGATCAGAAATGTCCAGCCAGTGACACTTTCCAGATTGCTGATGGGTTGATCGCAGTTCGTCTAACAGTCACTCTGCCTCACGACATGCCTTACATGGTGGTGCAAGATTCAATACCTGCGGGGACGGAGATCTTGAACCGGCAATTAAAGACTGCGCAAACCGGATTTGATCCGCTTACCCAGTCCAATCTGTCTGCTTTGGAAGATTGGGAGAATGGTTGGAACTGGTGGGTGTTCACCGCACCGCGAATCTATACAGAAAAAATACAATGGGTGGCTGAGTTTGCCCCGGCTGGTACCTATGAGTTGATTTACTTCTTGCAGCCAGTAACTACAGGTGAATTCCAGGTGATTCCTGCCCATGCATACCAGATGTATTTTCCGGATGTTGAAGGGGCAAGTGCCGGTATGATCTTCACCCTACAACCGTAAACCAAATTAAATAAACACAAGACACCGGTTATTTGTTGCGGTAACAATATTTGCCGGTGTCTTTGTTTTAAACCATCCTGGGTCAATCTTTGCTGCTGGCAAGCGATTGCTGGAGTGATTCAATTTCCTTTTCCAGTTGGGCAATTTGATCTTGGAGAGGTTGTAGATCATTCGCGGAAGCTGTATCTTCATGTTTTGATACAGGCCGTAAATCCGGATCTAAAAGAATCTGGCTTAATTGACTAACCTCATCGTTTGAAAAGACAGCTTTACGTTCCAGCTCTCTCAAGCGGCGGCGAATTTCTTCATCCGTAAATTCTAACGGATCTAGAAATGCATTCACTGATTCGCGTAGATTTTCCAGGCGGGTCTCGCTGGCACGGATCAATTGGGTGAGCATCTGCAGCGGCATCGAAGCCCCAAAGCGTTTTTCTTCTTCTGTAATTACCTGCATCAAGACGAAAGAAGTAATATCCTCGCCGCTGTCATAATCCAGAACCTGTACTTCTTGCCCTTGGCGGATAAAATCGCCAATATCTTCGAGGGTGATATATCGCCGGTTTTCTGTGTCGTACAGTTTGCGGTTGGAATAGCGCTTAATATTCAGCATGGATTATTCACCTTGCTGTTTTTTTAATTCTTCCAACTTTTTGTTGAGATCAGCAATTTTTGCAGTTAATGCTTCGATATCTGCTTTGGTTGCTACAGAGGGTTGGCTGCGGGTTTCTTCTGCCCGGCGGTCGCGTTCCATTTTTTCGCGCCGGTCAAGAATTTCTTTGACCAGTTTTCGGGCATCTTTTTCGGCAATTTCACCGCGTTCTACCATGCGGTTTGCAAATCGCTCAATTTCTTCCTGCGCCAATACTGCTGCGCCAATTCCGGCTAACATCATTTTGCGGGAAAGATCAAAAATTGTTGTGCGGCCTTCGCGTTCGCTGGATTCTTCGGTTGTTTCTTTTTTTACCATCATATCCTCCTGTTGGGTAGGTGATCCTTAGAAGTACCATAACGCAGCGCGTTATTGGTATTATTATAACGCAATGCGTTATCCATGTCAATCCGGTATAAAATTTTATTTGGGTATAAAATAGACCTATGGTTTTTAAACGTCCTGTTCGAAACTGGCAGCGCTGGCGAGAAGTCCAGGCAATCCTGGTGCGTTATGGCTTTGATATCTTGATTGATAAAGAAGAGATCCAGGATGTGCGCACTTTTTTGCGCGATAAGCTGCATTTACAGGTGGGAAAATTTGATAATCTCAGTCTGCCCGAGCGGGTGCGGCTAATGTTGACCGATCTGGGGCCAACCTATGTCAAATTGGGCCAGGTTCTATCCAGTCGCACCGATTTACTGCCAGACGAATGGATTGTAGAGCTTTCCAAATTGCAAGATGATGTCTCTCCATTTCCGTATGATGCGGTTCAGAAGATTATTGAAGATTCCTTTGGCCAGCCATTACGCGAATTATTTCTGGAATTTAACCCTGTGCCGATTGCGGCGGCTTCAATTGGGCAGGTGCATCAGGCGGTACTGCCAAATTTAAATAAAGTGGTGGTAAAAATCCAACGTCCCGGTGTCCGCGATCAGGTCGCCGCAGATATGGAAATCTTGCGCGAGCTTGCACGTTTGATTGAAAGCCGCCTGGCATGGGGACGCCGCTATGGGGTGACATCCATCGTAGAGGAATTTTCTCGCACGCTGAATCTGGAGATGGATTACACGAATGAGGCTGCCAATGCGGACCGGTTGAGGAAAAATATGCTCTCGCAGTCCAAAGTGCATGTCCCATATATTTATTGGGATTTGGTGAGCGATTGTGTATTAACCATGGAAGCAGTTGAAGGGATCAAAATTACCCAATTAGAACGGCTTTCACAGGAAGGGGTAGATCGGGCGGCCGTGGCGGATGTCTTTATTCGCAGCATATTTCGCCAGTTAATGATTGACGGATTTTTCCATGCTGATCCACATCCCGGCAATTTGTTTGTTGTTCCAGAGACACAACTGCTGGTTTACCTGGATTTGGGCATGATGGGGAGTTTGCTGCCCGATCAACGAACCAGCTTGGGTGATATTGTTCAGGCAATCTTGCAGCGCGACAGCAGCGAAGTGGTGCGGTTAATCATGATGATCGGAACCGCTTATGAGCCAGTTAATCTCTCCGGATTGCAGCGCGAGATTGATCGCATTGTGGCTCGGTATCTGGATGCACCGCTGGAGCGGATTTCTTTTGCTCAATTAATGGCCGATATCCTGCAAACAATTTTCGCTTATCATATTCGCCTGCCAAGTGAATTTAGCCTGGCAATTAAGACATTAATCCAGGCCGAAGGGGTTGCACGCCAGTTGGATCCAAAAATTGTGATTATGGATGTTTTGCATACCATCTCGCAGCAGATCTGGATGCAGCGGTTGGATCCCAAGGTAGTGAGCGAGCAGGTTTCTTTTATAATGCGCGAGGCTGTTCGGCTGGGGCAGGCAATTCCAAAAGCAACCGAGTCTCTCTTGAGGCAGATGGAAAAGGGGGCGTTAAAGGTTGGGCTGGATATTCCAGATTTTCGCCAGCAGGTTAATCATTTTTATATTATTTCCAACCGGTTGACTGCTGGTTTAATCATCGCTGGAATGATCATCGGTTCCGCAATTGCGATGGGTGTGCCGCCAACCAAATCCTGGATTTTTGTGCCTATTTTGGGAGTGATTGGCTTTAGTGTATCAATGATTATTGGCGGGATGCTGGTTTGGAGTGTATTTTTGGATATGTGGCGTTCTGGTAGAAATCGCAATCATAAATCTTAATAAGAATATTTGGGGAGATAACAACACTATGGTGGGGGAAATCTTAATCTGGTTGATTTTGCTTGGTTTTGGATGGGGATTTTTTCTGCTTCTCATGCTGCCTGCTTACCGGTCTCAAAAAGATCGATCTTCCAATCAGTTTTTGAGTTGGTTGTTTTCGCCTTGCTTGCTTATTGCGCGCTGCCTGGCTTTTATTGTAATTGCAGCCGTTGGAAGTGTGATTTTGCTGATCTTAATGTTTGGCCGGATGATTTTGCCGCCGCTCAATCGATGGTTAAAAAAGATGGAAGAGGATAATAAAAAATTCAACCAGTTATTGAGCCGTTTTGGTAATTGGGTGATGTTTTCCAGGTCGATCTTACCATTCTCGGATAAGAAAAACTAAAAAATCTATTACAATAGAGCCGATTGTTTAGACCAGTTTCCGTTTGTTTCAATTTAGGATGGATAACCATGATTTTTGTGATGACCTACACATGACAAATATCAGAAGGTAGTGTATTTGTTAAAGGTCATCAAACCTTATTCAACCCTCTAAGGAGGCCAATTTATGTGGCACATCTTCATTGCGGTGGGGATATTGGTGTGCGCTGTCATGGCGATTCGGGCAAAAAAATTGCTCGTTTCTGCACTATGGTTGGCGGGCACCAGTGCCCTCGTAGCGCTAGCCATGTATTTGTTGGGCGCCCCTGAAATTGCTGTGATTGAACTCAGCGTTGGGGCCGGGCTAGTCACTGTGCTTTTTGTGTTTGCAATTAACCTGACTGGAGAGGAGACCTTTGATATGCATGTCCTGATCCCGCGGCCTGTGGCCTGGGGAATGGTCATCGTTGCTGTGGGTCTTTTGGTCTGGTTAATCGTACCTGGGGTGGATGTAGCATACCCGAACCTGGTTCAAATGCCCTTTGCTGGCATTTTATGGAGCGACAGGGCCTTGGACGTTCTTTTGCAGGTCGTCCTGATCTTCTCTGGTGTTTTGGGAATATTAGGTCTGCTTTCTGAACCGGAAAAAGAATCGCACCATTCATCCAGTGAGGAGAAGAACGCATGAGCATCTCAGTTCCCAATATCATTATTGTGACGGTGTTAGGCCTGTTGGGAATTGGCCTGTATGCTGTGTTGGCCACTCGCAATTTAATCAAAGTGGTGGTTGCGTTGCAAATCATGGTCAAAGGCGCAATGCTGGCTTTGGTGTTAGCGGGACGCTTACGCGGCCTGGAAAACTTTGGTCAATCCCTGGCATTAACCGTGATCGTTGCTGATACGATCGTGGCAGTGGTTGGTCTGGCACTGGCAGTGCAGGTGCGCAAGCACTTTGGCACGTTAGACCTCAAAGCTCTCACCACCCTCAGGAGGTAATCGTGGCTGCATTGTTGATTCTCACAATTGCCCTGCCCTGGTTGGGTGCTTTGCTAGTTTGGCTCATTGGCGACCGCTTTGAAAAAATTCAGCACACGCTGGCTGTGATTTTCTCTGTGGCTGCGGGTGCGGCTGCGGTGGCATTGATCCTGACGACGGATCATTTGACGGTCACTATCCCCTTAGGTGCTCCTTTCGGTGACTTTACCTTTGTGGCAGATGGACTTGGGATGTTCTTAACCGCTGTTGCAACGGTGGTTGGTTCTCTGGCGGTCATCTTCTCTGTGGATTATATGCGCGGTGAAGCGCAGCTTGGTCGTTATTATGCAATGGTTCTTTTCTTCATTGGCGCTATGGTTGGTCTGGTATTAACCAGCAACCTGCTGATGATGTTCGTTTTCTGGGAAATCACTGCGCTTTGTTCGTACGCTTTGATCTCTTTCCACAACGATGATCCGAAAGCGGTAGCTGGCGGTATCAAGGCTTTGATCATTACTCAATTCGGTGGGATTGGTTTATTGGCCGGAGCACTACTGCTGTATTCTTATACCGGCAGTTATGATATCAATACGGTTATTGGTAGTCCCGAAGTTTTACCGGCAAACATTCTTGGTCTGATGGCTTTTGGCTGTCTGGCAGCCGCTGCGGCAAAATCGGCTCAATTCCCCTTCCAGACCTGGTTGCCGGATGCGATGGAAGCGCCTACCCCAATCAGTGCTTTGATCCATGCCGCGACAATGGTCAATGCCGGAGTTTATTTGCTGGCTCGCTTCTTCCCGGCATTTGAAGGTGTTCCCGGTTGGCGTGAAGCGGTAATGATCTGCGGTATGCTTTCTGCGCTGATGGCTGCGGTGATGGCTTTGGTTGCTACTGACCTTAAACGGGTACTGGCCTATTCAACGGTCAGCCAGCTGGGTTACATGGTATATGCGGTGGGTGCGGGCGGTTTCTTTGCCAGCCAATACCATCTGTTGAGCCACTCAGTGTTCAAGGCTTTGCTTTTCTTGAGCGCAGGTGCGGTGATCCATTCGGTTGGAACGCGTGATATGCGCCAGATGGGTGGGTTGGGCAAATCCATGCCGGTCGTGCGCTTTGTCTTTGTGATCGGTTCACTGGCTTTGGCGGGTATTCCCATCTTTAACGGCTTCTGGAGCAAGGAATTGATCCTGGAGGCAGGCTTAGCTCACGGTAACCCAATCTGGATTTATGCCATTATGGTGATTGTGGCAGGGTTGACGGCTTGCTATACTTTCCGCATGGTTTGGATGGTCTTCTACGGTCAGCCGCGCAGCCATCTGCATGCCCATGATGCTGGCACTGCCATGAAGGTCGCCTTAATTCCGTTAGCCATTGGGACACTTTCAACGTGGCTGCTTGCAGGTCCTTTTGGACATCTGTTAAAAGCCACTATGCCAGCTCATGAGATTGAAGTGGAGTCAACCCTGGCAGTTTTAGAAGAGGTTGTCACGGCTCCGGCGACATTGATTGCTCTGGCTGTAATTATTGTCGGCCTGGCTGCGTTCTGGTGGCGTGAGAAATTGGCCGGTTTGACGAACGCATTGAAAGGTGTAGCCAAAGCGGCAGTGGACAGCTTCGGTTTTGAAGCAATTAACCGCGGGATTGTGAAAGGCACTCAAAATTCCGCTGAAGCACTGCGGGTAACCCAAACCGGTGTTATGAACTGGAATGTCTTGTTCATTCTGGTGGGTCTGGCAGTTGTTATTCTCATTTTAGCCCTAGGAGCGTAAAACATGGATGCAACCACTGCTTTCATCTGGCTGTTAGCGCTGCCCCTGGTGGCTTCATCAGTCATTTATCTTGTGGGACGTCTGGTTACCCGCCGAAACCCGGCAGCGAAGAATCCGGCCTGGTGGCTGGCTTTGATTACCTTGCTGGCTGACGGTGTCATGCTGTACTTTACCGGGAAAGCCTTTCTTGAGACAGGTTTACCGGTTGGTATCGCTGTTGGTGGGATTGTTCTGAAATTTGATGGCATCAGCCTGGTTCTGGCAAGTATTGTCCTGGTTTTAGGCACGTTGGTAACATTGTATTCGGCTGCTTATATGGACAAAGAGGACGGCCAGGAAAAATATTTTGCCTTGTTGGTGATTATGATCACCATGATGATGGGGCTGGGTTGTGCTGACGACCTGTTTAATCTGTGGGTTTGGTTTGAAGCGATGGCAATCAGCTCGTATATGCTGGTGGCCTTCTACAAAAATGAACCAGCCTCTCTGGAAGCGGGTGTCAAATACCTGGTGCAAAGTGCGGTTGGCTCTGTGTTTGTGGTCATCGGTATTGCGTTGGTGTTTGCACAAACCGGCACACTGCAGCTTGAATTGATCAAGGCAAATGTTGGTGAACCGACCCCAGTATTACTTGCGGCAGGTGCTTTGTTCATCATCGGATTTGGTGTCAAAAGCGCTCTGGTTCCTATGCATACCTGGCTGCCCGATGCTCACTCTCAAGCGCCAAGTGGAATCAGCGCCATGCTTTCCGGTGTGGTGATTGAAACGGGTCTGGTAGCATTACTGCGGGCGTTGGGTGCATTGAGCGGCGTGTCGATGGCCTGGGGGCCGCTCCTGCTTGGTTTTGGCGCACTCAATATGCTGCTGGGTAACCTGATGGCTTTACGCCAGACTCAGGTGAAACGCTTATTAGCTTATTCTAGTTTGAGCCATATGGGGTATATCCTGGTTGGTATCGGTGCGGCAGTTACCTTTACACTGCCAAACGGTGCTGCAGGTGGTTTCTTCCACATGATTACCCATATGCTGATGAAAGGCCTGGCCTTCCTTGCAGCGGGTGTCCTGCTTTACAGCCTGCATATTGCACGCGGAGACCATTCTCCATTGGTTTTGGATGATCTTAACGGTGCGTCGCGCCGTTATCCATTGACTGCCTTTGGATTAAGTGTAGCCGTGTTGGCTTTAGGCGGCTTGCCGCCATTGGCTGGTTTTATGTCAAAGTGGCAGATATTTGTGGCAGGTTTTGAAGCCAAAAATACCTGGATGATGATCCTGGTGATCTTTGCCGCTTTGAATAGTGTCCTGTCGCTCGGCTATTACGCCCCGCTGGTAAACCGAATGTACCGCCACGAACCTTCCGCGATTGTTCTGGAAGGAAAACCGGTATCCAAACTGATGAGCATCCCTGTGCTGCTGCTGACGCTGGCTGTAGTCATTTTAGGTTTCTGGCCGACCCTGGTGAGCTTCATCACCGGTCCGGCGGCCAATAGCCTTCTGGCAGCATTTGGTGGATAATGGAGATGAATATGGATATATTGCTCTCTCCCCCGCTTGCATTTTTGATCTACATTCCACTGGTCTTGTTGATTGTTTGGTTTGGGAAGGTTTTATCCCCGGAAAAACCATCCGATGCGAAAAGCAGTGTTTATGCCAGTGGTGAAGAATCGCCGACAACAACTGCGGCGCCAGGGTATAAACCGTTCTTCCTGATCGCATTTTTCTTTGCGGTTCTCCATTTGGGAATGTTGGTATTGGGTACTGGCGACCTCACCTTAAAAATCTTGCCCTATTTGTTGGGGCTCATCCTGGCCTTGGTCGCGCTATTGTTAGGGTAGCTGATCTTAATCGGTAGAAAAGGAGTTTTGGAATGGAAATGAAACTCGACAGTCCCTGGCAACAGGCTTTAGACAAAGTGCGTTCCTGGGCACGGATTAATTCCCCGTGGGCGATTCACTATAACAGTGGCTCGTGCAATGGGTGTGATATTGAAATCCTGGCAACGCTGACCCCCCGCTACGATCTGGAGCGGTTTGGTGTCAAGCTGCAGGGCAGTCCGCGGCATGCAGATGTGCTCATTTGCACCGGTCCGGTCACTTTGCAGTCCAAAGAGCGGTTGATCCGCATTTATGAACAGATGCCAGAACCGAAATTTGTCATTGCAGTTGGCTCTTGCGGTGTTTCTGGTGGCGCATTTCGCGGATGTTACGGTATCGTCGGGAATATTGCAGAAGTTATTCCGGTGGATGTGTATGTTCCCGGATGTCCTCCACGCCCAGAAGCCATTATTTATGGCGTGGCGCAGTTATTGGAAACTTTGAAAAAGGGTGGGCGTCCAGCACAACCGATTGTAGTAAACATGGACGAAACCCCTGCAGATTCCTCTGACCTGCCGGCTGAGGGGTAGAAAGGTAGAATAATGGATACAGAAACAGCTTTAAATACTGCTGAAACCTTGACCCAACCCTGGTCGCAAAAAAATACTCGTCCAGAGAGCAATCGACTGGATGTGTATATTTCTTCAGAAAATCTGGTTGCCTGTGTGCAAGCCCTGGTAGATGCAAAATGGGGCTACCTGGCGGCGATTACGGGATTGGACCACCCAACACCGGCTGCAGAAGGAGAAACAGTTTCTTCCGCTGGTTCGGTTGAACTGTTATATTCATTTTGCGAAGGTGCAGCGATTATTACCCTACGGACTTCTGCTGCCTATGAAGCCGCCGTTGTGCCGACGATTTGCAATGTGATCCCATCAGCGACCCTGTATGAGCGCGAAATCATTGAGTTGTTTGGGGTTGCGATCGACGGTACCCCAGATTCCAGTCATTTGATCTTGCCTGAAGATTGGCCGGATGGGGTGTATCCACTGCGCAAATCATTTACTGGTTTAGCCAAACAGGCGTCTGCTTAGAAAGGATGTCGCGAAATGGAACAAGTAGCTGATAACAAGTTTGTTGTCCCGATTGGACCACAGCACCCGGCTTTGAAGGAACCAGGTCACTTTGCTTTTAGTGTGGATGGTGAAATCGTAACCGGTGCTTCCATTCGGTTAGGGTATGTGCATCGCGGCATTGAAAAAGGTGCAGAAAACCGGAACTGGACTCAGGGGATGTACCTGATGGAACGTATTTGCGGAATTTGTTCCAATGTCCACGCAACCGCGTATGCGCAGGGTGTTGAAAAATTAGCGGGTGTGGAAGTTCCAGCCCGGGCACGTGCAATTCGCGAAATCATCGCCGAGTTGGAGCGCTTACACAGCCACATGCTTTGGTTGGGCGTGGCTGCTCACGAAGGCGGGTTTGACGCGCTCTTTATGTATTCCTGGCGTGACCGCGAGACCGTGATGGATTTATTAGAAGCAATCACGGGCAACCGTGTGAATTACTCGGTGAATGTTCTCGGCGGTGTGAAATATGATATCAACGAAGAGCTTGCCGCAACCATTCGCAAAGGATTGGATTTCCTTGAAGGCCGGATCCATTACTATTTGAACGTTGTAAATAGTGACGAGACCTTCCTTGGCCGTACAAAGGATATCGGTACGATGACCCGGGATACGGCTGATTGGCTTGGGGCCGTTGGCCCTACCGCTCGCGCTTCCGGTGTGACCCGTGACGTGCGGGTGGATTCACCGTATGCTGCCTATCCTGAATTCCCGGTAAAATCCGTCTCCAATCAGGCTGGTGATTTACATGCGCGCTTTGTCGTCCGGATGGAAGAGTTGTTTGAAAGTATCCGGGTGATCCGGGTGATTTTGGATAACATGCCCGAAGGTGAATTGACAATCCGCGTACCGCGCCGCATTCCAGCCGGTGAAGTCATCAGCCGGGTAGAAGCTCCACGTGGTGAACTGTTCTACTACATAGCCAGCAATGGCGGTGAAAAGCCGGAGCGTGTGAAAGTTCGCACTCCAAGCCTGTGCAACTGGGCAACGATTACGCATGTGGCTGTTGGTCATAAGCTGGCGGATATGCCGATGATCCTGTCGGGAATTGATCCCTGTTTCTCCTGCAATGACCGCCTGGTGGTTGTAAAACGCCAAGGACATGACTCCCAGACCCTGTCTTGGGATGGTTTACGCCAATACGGAATAGAGTACTACCGATGAACATAACGCTGCATCCCTTGATTGTCTTGCTGCTCTTCCCAGGTGGTTTGTTTTTATTGGGAAGCGGCCTGCTGTACCAATGGATTGATCGAAAACTAGTTGCCCGTTTTCAGAACCGGGTAGGCCCGCGCTGGTTCCAACCTTTGGCGGATGTTTTGAAACTGTTAGCCAAAGAAGAGGTGGTTCCGACGGGTGTGCATAAGGGCTTGTTCCTGGCTTTACCAGTGATCGCCCTCACTGCCGCCTTGACAGCGGCTCTGTATGTGCCTATGGTGGGTTTAGAGCCGTTTTACAGCTTCAATGGTGATTTAATCGTGACCTTGTATTTATTGAGCGTCATGACCCTTACCATTGGGTTGGCTGGCGCAAATACACTGGACCGGTTCTCCCTGATTGGTGCGACTCGTACATTGACCCAATTGTTCTCCTATGAAGCTCCGTTTTTGCTGGCTTTGTTAGGCCCTGCTATCGCGGCGGGAACTTGGAAGATTAGCTCGATCAATATGTTCGCTTCCGACAATATGTGGCTTGTAATTGCCCAGCCGATTGGGTTTGTGGTTGCGCTGGTTGGTTTGATGGGGAAATTGGAACTGCCGCCGTTTGATGCACCCGAAGCGGAAACTGAAATCGTGGCTGGTGCATTGACCGAGTACAGCGGCCGCGGTTTTGCATTATTCCGCATCGGGAAAGATGTGGAATTGGTTATCGGATTGACCCTGGTTTCTGCTTTTTACCTGGGTGGGTTGGCAAATCCGTTGGAGTTTATTCTCAAGACCCTGGGTTTGTTGCTGGTGCTGGCGCTGCTGCAAACTTTGTTTGCTCGGCTGCGCATTGACCAAACCGTTGGGTTATGGTGGCGCGTAGGAGCGCTTCTGGCTCTGGTACAATTACTGGCAATTCTGTTTGGCCGCTATGTCGGCCCCATGATTTTCGGAGGGTAGCGCTATGACGATTGGTTCCATGTTGGGTGATTTATTGAAATCGCTGTTCAAAAAACCGGCAACCGAACGCTATCCATTCGAGCGCAAAGATGCCCCAAACCGCTTGCGCGGTAAATTGATGTACGATCCAGAAAAGTGCTCGGGCTGCCAGTTGTGCGTGAAAGATTGCCCCTCAGAGGCGATCGAGGTCATCACAGTCGATAAGGTTAATAAAAAGTTTGTGATGCGATACCATATTGACCGCTGCACATACTGTGCTCAATGTGTGCAGAGCTGCCGGTTCAAGTGCCTGGAAATGTCCAATGATCAGTGGGAATTAGCCTCTGTTCATAAAGAACCATTTGAGGTGTATTACGGTCGAGAAGAAGATATCCAGGTCATCCTGGAGCGAGCCGCTAATCCAAACGTTGACGTCCCTTGTAAAGAGTGATTCATCGGGGAACACTCAATCCCCCCGAATTGCAGTACTAAGGATTGGCAACGAATTTAACGCTGATGATGCTGCTGGGGTGTTGGTTCTGCGCGGTTTATCCGCCAGGCTGGCTCCCCAGCCGCATATTCGTTTGCTTGAAGCGGGTTTAGCTCCTGAAAATTTCACCGGTTTGCTGCGTAAATTCCAACCGGATTATGTGTTGATGGTGGATGCAGCTCATATGAGTGAGCCGCCGGGAACCGTGTTGTTTATCAATTGGCGCGAAACAGAAGGATTGAGCGCTACAACGCATACCTTACCCCCTACTGTGCTCGGCAGTTACCTTACACAGGAATTGGGCTGCCAGATTGGTTTGATTGGGATTCAGCCAGCCAACCTGGAATTTGATGACCCCGTCACGCTGCCTGTGCAGAATAGCATTGAGGAAATCGTGCGTGAATTGGCAGAGATCTTATCTGGTGTGTAAAAATGCTTTTGCATAGATAATCGGAATATTCAAAAAAGAGCATCTGATTGCTCTTTTTTTATTCCTGGGTGGCAGGATGGTATTAAAATCAGTATAGTTAAATTACATTCGTTAGGTGTAATCGCTTTTGAACGGTATAAAATGTCGAGATATTAAATTTTTCGTAAGAAGGAATTGTTTGTATGGCAACTGCGGAGATAAGCAAAACTGCGGAACAAGAAAAAACATCTGCTGCATTAAGTTCGGTCATTGCAGCGGTTGGGTTAACCACGTTTAAAATCATTGTTGGTGTATTATCTGGCTCTTTAGGTATCCTGGCGGAAGCAGCTCATTCGGGATTAGACCTTGTAGCTGCTTTAGTGACCTTTTTGGCTGTGAAAATTTCTGGTAAACCAGCCGACCCGCAGCACACCTACGGTCATGGAAAAGTGGAAAACCTTTCTGCTTTATTTGAGACCTTGCTGCTCTTAGCGACCTGTGTCTGGATTATCTATGAAGCAATCCAGCGCTTGTTTGTAAAATCGGTTGAAGTAGAGGTCTCGATTTGGGCGTTTATCGTGATGATTACTTCGATTGTAATTGATGCCACTCGATCAAGGATTTTGTATCAGGCGGCAAAAAAGCATAACAGCCAGGCTCTGGAAGCGGACGCGCTGCATTTCAGCACAGATATCTGGAGTTCTAGTGTGGTTATCTTTGGTCTGGTGTGTGTTTTGATAGGCAATCGTGTGCCTTCACTGGCTTTCTTGCAAAAGGCAGATGCGGTCGCTGCCCTGGGGGTCGCATTGATTGTTGTGTATGTCAGTGTTGAGTTGGGTATCCGGACAATCCATGCGCTATTGGA
The DNA here is from genome assembly GCA_029265085.1 of Chloroflexota bacterium. The sequence goes on along the minus strand of JAJUJY010000043.1, from coordinate 9,440 downwards.
CACAGCTCCGGATGGCTCTATGGAGAAAGTGGTAGAGGCTGCCCAATCAGTTCCAGGCGTGATTAATTGCCATAATGTTCGCATTCGGTATGGTGGGGCAAATATGTTTATCGATATGCACGTCACCATTGAGCATAATGAAACCCTGGCAAAAGCTCATGAAGTCACCGAGTTAATTGAAAAACGCGTTGCTGAAATTTTTCCTTCAACGGATATCACCGTCCATGCGGAACCTGGTTCAAAAATCGAACCTCCGCAGGAAATTGCGGCAGCTTAATGAAAAAGAAGCCTGGTTTTTACGCCAGGCTTTTTCTTTGCTATTAACAACACAATTAATTCTGATCTGGATTTTGTTCGATCAGTGATACACCTGCAAGCTGCTCAATAATGCTAACTACAGCTGAATTATCCAGGTCACCGAATCCTTGTTGGAGCATTGCATTAAAAAGCTGCGCATCAACTGCAGCCGATGGTAAGGGAATGCCGTATTCTCTGGCTGATTCAAGGACAATGTTCAAGTCTTTTGCCTGCATGTAGGCTTTAAACCCTGGCTGGCGATTCCCTGCAAAAAGCCGCGGTGGTTTCACATCCAATGTCCAGCATTGGGCAGCTCCGCCGCGAATGGCTTCCACCACTTTAACCGGGTCTGCCCCTGCTTTTTGGGCAAAGATAAGCAGTTCTCCCATTGCAACCATTTGGGCAGCAACCATAATCTGGTTGGCGGCTTTGGCAATTTGGCCGGCGCCAGAATCGCCGACATGAGTGATGGTTTTGCCCATTGCCTGAAATATAGGTCGCACTGTTTCGAGAGCTTCGGCTGGGCCGCCAACCATGATGGCTAATGTGCCGTTGCGTGCGCCAATATCTCCGCCGCTGACCGGTGCATCCAGGCTACGTACGTCTGATTTAGCCAGTTCTTCAGCGATTTTTCGGGCTGTGGCAGGTTTGATGGTGGAATTGTCGACAAAAATTAAACCGGGGTGCGCTCCGATGATGATTCCGTTTTCACCTAAGGCTACTTTTTCCACATCTGGTGAATCAGGTAAATTTGTGAAAACCACATCCACCTGGGCAGCGACTTCAGCGGGCGAAAATGCGGGAATGGCGCCTTCTTGTACCAGTTCATTTACCGCAGCCCGGCTGCGATTGTGTACGACGACCGGAAAACCAGCCTTTAAAATATTGCGGGCGATCGATTTTCCCATTAAACCCAGACCAATATAACCAACGCGTAACATGTTCGTTTTTATCCTTTCCATTCGCTGCGTAAAATACCCATGATGATTCGGTCAGCGGGTTGACCATCTCGTAATACTGCCTGGCGCATGGTTCCTTCCATTTGGAATCCGGCTTTTTGATAAGCGCGGATGGCACGCGGATTGGTGCTGATGACATCCAATCCGATCCGGTTTAAGTTGAGTTCTCGGAAGGCGTAATTGATGATTAATTGCAGCGCTTCACTGCTGTATCCATGACCGCGGAACTCAGGCTCTCCAATTCCAATAGCCAGCAGGCCACACTGGTTGTTCCACTCAATACTGTGTAAAACCACAAAACCAATAAACTGGTCGGTATCCAGTGTTCGAATGTGAAAATATACGCTGTTTGGACCGCTTTCGTTCATTCGTTTGGCCATGTCCTCAACAGTGACTGGACGGGCATAGTCTGTGTCTAGCTGGCGGATATAGTCAGCATCCTCAGTCCAGCGTGCAAGCTTTTCGGCATCCTCAGGACGGGGTGCGCATAACCGGATTCTTTGGTGTTGGAAAAGCGAAGGGGGGGTGGGCATGTTTCCTCCAAGGGAAATATCAAGTCAATCGTGATGAGTATACCGCCGTGAAGTGGTTCAAGCAAGCACCAGGAAGAAAATATATAAAAATCCCTGAGCGATGAATGCTGAGAAGTGTTAGAATGAAGCAACTCAATTGACCGAGAAGAGGTTTATGGAACGAACTGTCCCCAGCACTGCATCTGACGAAATCGCACTCTATTTGCGAACGATTTATTCTTTACTGCGCTCCAGCACCGAAGTGCAAATTCGCTCGTTAGAAGAAATGCACGCAGCAATGAATTCATCCCTGCATCCAGATGCTCGGAAAATGACTCCGGATACATCTGCGTTTATTTACAGTCTGCTGCGCTTGCCGGATTGTATGCCGGATGTAAAATCGGTCGTGCTGGGGCAAAGTGAGGTGGTATTTGCACGGCATGGGTATGTTAATTTGGAAAAATGGCAATTAGTATCAGCCCGGGCAAGACGGCGCCGCTGTTATTTTGATCGGAAAGATACCCTGGCTTGCTATATTGCCAGCCGTTCAGATATTGATGATGTATTACCCGTGTTAACCGCATATCAAATTGAATGGAACAAGATCCATGATTTGCTGCAGCGCATCCCGCTTGATTTTGATTGGAAAAAAGCCAGGCAGGATGAGACAGCATTTGCGATGCTGGCAGAATGGATGGATGTTTCTGTGGAGGATTTGGGCCGGCTGCGCCAGATTTGGGGCAAGTCGTTTATCACCATGATGCAGCGGATTGCTCATAAAAAATGCCGGATCGGTGTGCGCTTGTTGAGTGGTTCGCTGAGTGAATACCGGCGGGCTACCCGCCTTTGGTGGGATAAAATCGAATACACTCGTCTGGATTTAATGTCTCGGCCGGTTTATTTTGTTTCCAGCAACACGCATAGCCCAATCAATTTATTAACCGGGTATGCGCTGCAGACGAAAGATGAATTGCTTGATTTTTTGAAACGCAAAGAGAATCGCGAGCTATTGGTTGAGTGGGAACATATTTGTGAAAGTCCAAGCGCAGCCAGCCAGGAGAATTTTCTCTATTACGTGCTCAAGAAATATCAACAATCGCCGGAGGGCCATCACCTGGTGACCGGCCAAAGTTTGTGGGAAAAAGAAATTGGTATTACCCGTATTCCAAGCGGCCAATATTTTGATGTGGAAGCTCAATTAATTGAGCTTAATAAATTGAAGCCTGAATTTCTAGATCCGCGCTTAAAGAATGGCGGCTGGGAATTTTTAACTCGGAGTGACGCGGTTTTATTGAATATTGATTATCCTCTTGGATTAGGCGCGTATAATTTGCTTTCGAAAGTGGCTGAGCATGCCGATCCAATTTTGGGAGTCTATATCCTGGGTAAGGCAGCGACTTTAAATGGCCGCTTGGGTGATGTGATGATCCCCAATGTGGTCCATGATGAACATTCGCAAAACACCTATTTGTTCCAAAATGTGCTTACTGCGGCGGATGTAGCCCCGTACCTTTTATTTGGCACGGTGATGGATAATCAAAAAGCGGTTAGTGTTTATGGTACTTTTCTGCAAAATGCCCGGATTATGGATGTGATCTATCGCGAAGGTTACACCGACATCGAAATGGAGGCAGGACCTTTTCTTTCAGCCATCTGTGAGATGTATCGCCCGCAGCGGCATCCGGTCAACGAAATTGTCAATCTGTATGGGCTGCCATTCGATTTGGGAATATTACATTATGCCTCGGATACCCCGCTGAGCAAAGGGAAAAATTTAGGCGCAGGCACTTTGTCTTATTTTGGGATGGATTCGACCTATGCAACCACGCTGGCTATCTTACGGCGCATTTTTAACCTGGAAAGACTGCGAATTCAAAGCCGGAAATAGGAAAAATCATCATTCTTCTGGATGATTTTCGACCATTAACCAAGACCGCCCAAATAACTGGTGAATTTTCGGGAAGTATTGGACAAAAATTTCTAAAAATGCCTTGCTTATCGGGTTAATTGAATTTTTTGCTGGGATAAGCAAAATCAAGTCGCGATCTAAATAGGGGGCTTCATCAATCAATAGGTTGATTAAACTCCCCTGATTAATTTCTGGCTGTGCCAGGTATCCAGGCAAAAAGGCGGCTGCTTGATGGCGCAAAACGGCTGTAATGATCTCGGTGCTGTCTTCGGCTTCTGCCACAATGGTTGGAGTGATGCCGTATTGGGCAAAAAATTGGTTTGTCCAGGTGCGAGTGTGAACGCGAGAAGGCCGGGCTACAAACGGGGCGCGATCCAGTTCTCTGATCGATATGGATTTCCGCTCCTGCCAGGGATGGCCTTTGCAAACAATCAAGTAAATTCTTGTGCCGGGTAGTGAAACTGATTGGACTCCGGGTGTTGGGATTGCTTGTTCATCCACGAAGCCAAGATCGATCATATCATCTTGAAGCAAGTGCAGGATACTGGTGGAGGTTTCGTGCTGCAAAGAAAGATTGATGTTGGGATAATTTTGCTGGAATAGTTTAATCCAGGGAGTAAGAAAATGGGCTGCGGCAGCCGGTACCGCACCAATATGCAGGCTGCCCTTGGCCATTTTCTTTACATTGGTCAATTCGCTTTCTGCGGCAGCGACCAGCCCCAAAATTTTTATTGTGTAGTCGAGGAGCCGCTGACCAGACTCGGTGATTTGAACCCCATTTGGGCGGCGGATAAATAAGGTGATCCCTAACCCTGCTTCCAGGTCATGGATGTGCTGGCTGACGGCTGCCTGGCTCATAAATAACCGGTCAGCTGCCTTGCTAAAACTTCCTTCTTCAACTACAGCGGTAAAAATTTCCAGTTTGTAGAGATTTAGCATGGATTAATTCTATCATTGGACAAAAAACACTGTGGATTTTGAAGCCCACAGTGTTTTGAATCCTTTAGATCGCGGGGTGATTACCCCAGGGTCTGCAGCTGCTCGCGTAGGCGAGCTGCTGTTTCCTGGAATGTGGCTAGCTTTTGCCGTTCTTTATCCACCACGGCTGCCGGAGCTTTTTCAGCAAAAGGTGAAGAAAGCAGGCTGTCCAGCCGCTGAATCTGGCTTTCGGTATCGGCCAGTTCTTTTTGTAAACGGGCTCGTTCAGCTTCCATGTCCACCAAATCAGCCAGCGGCAAATAGATTTCAACGCCCTGTACAACCAATGAAACCTGGTCCTGCGGTTTTTCGGCCAACTGATCCACCAAAGTCAGGCCGCCTGCTTCCACGTAGGCGAGGGCTGAAATGGTTTTTGCCTGAGCCTGGAGGGTGGACAGGCGGTCTCCGGCCACGATGGTGGCAGGGATGCGCTTACCGGGTACAACTTTCTTTTCGGTGCGCAGGTTGCGGATGGCACGGATGATTTCTTGAACAAGGTTGAAATCAGCTACTTTTTGTTCTTCCCAACCTTCTTCTGCCTGACCTTCAGGCCAGGAGGCATTCATTAAAGCATCGCCCCAACCGCCTTTCGGTGTGAAACCTTCACCTTTTGCCATTGCAGCAGTTTTGAGGTGCTGCCATAATTCTTCGGTCACAAAGGGGGTGAAAGGATGCAGCAGGCGCAAGCAGGCATCGAAGACACGCACCAGGGTATTTGCGGTGGTGTAGGCGCGATCGCCGCCTTCTGCAAGCTGAAGTTTGGCGATTTCCAGGTACCAATCGGCAAATTCTGCCCAGAAGAAATCGTAAATCTGACGGCCGGCTTCGCCGTATTGGAAATTGGTAAAGAGGCGGTCCACATCCCGTTCCAAGGTTTGCAGCCGTGCCCAAATCCAGGAATCTGCCAGAGTCCAGTCTGGGTGGCCTTGCAGTTGATCCGGCGCCTGGTCAAGCGTGCTGATGACAAAACGACCGGCATTCCAAATTTTGTTGGCGAAGTTGCGGTTGGCTTCCACTTTCTTTAACGAGAGGTTCATGTCGTTGCCGGGAGTAGAACCCACCAGGAGGGTGAAGCGCAGCGCGTCTGTGCCCATTTCGTTCATCACAATTAAGGGATCGATCACGTTGCCCTTGGTTTTGCTCATTTTTTGACCGTGTTCGTCGCGGATCAAACCGTGAAGGTAAACAGTGTGGAAGGGCGGTTTTCCGGTAAATTCGATACCGAACATGATCATGCGGGCGACCCAGAAGAAGAGGATGTCGTAACCGGTTTCCATGATCGAGGTTGGATAGAAATATTCCAGATCGGGAGCGGCATCCGGCCAGCCCAGCGTGGAAAATGGCCATAAGCCGGAGGAGAACCAGGTATCGAGCACATCTTCTTCCTGGCGAATATTTGCACTATGGCAGGTGCTGCAGGATGTGGGGTCTTCGCGGGCAACAATGACAGCACCGCAATCTGCACAGTACCAGACGGGAATGCGGTGTCCCCACCATAACTGGCGGCTGATGCACCAATCTTCAATGTTTTCAAGCCAGTTGTAATACACTTTGGTAAAACGTTCTGGCACAATCTTGATTTGACCGCTGCGGACAGCGTCTAATGCAGCATCAGCGAGTGGTTTGATTTTGACAAACCACTGGGTGGAGATCATCGGTTCGACAATTTCGCCGCCGCGCTGCGAGCGGGGAACATTCAATTGGTAGGGTTCTTCCTTGATAACCAGCCCCGCTTCTTTCATGTCAGCCCACAGTTTCTTGCGGCATTCAAAGCGGTCCTGTCCGGCATATGCGCCACCATTTTCATTGATCGTGGCTGCTTCGGTCAGGATGTTGATCATTTCCAGGCCGTGCCGCTGGCCAATGGCATAGTCGTTCGGGTCGTGAGCCGGAGTTATTTTTAACGCACCGGTTCCAAATGCGCGGTCAACATAGTCATCCGCAATCACCGGCACAGGCCGGTTAAGCATAGGAACCAGAACTTTACGACCGATAAATGCCTGATAGCGTTCATCTTCCGGATGGACAGCTACGGCTGTATCGCCCAGTATGGTCTCCGGGCGGGTGGTGGCTACCGGGATAAACTGGCTGGGGTCATCTGCCAGGACGTACTTGAAATGGTAAAGGAATCCGGGTTCCTGAGTGTATTCTACTTCCAGGTCGGAGACAGCCGTGCGCAGGCCAGGAGACCAGTTAATCATGCGCGGGCCGCGGTAGATCAATCCTTTTTCATACAGGCGCACAAACGCTTCGCGCACTGCCCGTGAAAGTCCTTCATCCAGGGTAAAGCGCTCGCGGTCCCAATCACAGGATGCGCCCAGGCGGCGAATCTGGCTGGTGATGATACCGCCGTATTTGCGCTTCCATTCCCAGGTGCGGCGGACAAATTCTTCGCGGCCTAACTGGTCGCGGCGAATGCCTTCTTTGGCCAGCATTTTTTCAACCTGCAGCTGGGTAGCAATCCCGGCGTGGTCGCTCCCGGGAACCCACAGTGCGGAATACCCTTTCATGCGGTGATAGCGAATCATCAGGTCTTCCATGGAAACAAACATGGCATGTCCAAGATGAAGCTCGCCGGTCACATTGGGCGGAGGGATGGAAATGACAAAAGGTTTGGCGTTTGGGTCAAAGTTTGGCCGGGTTGGGTCACTGGCGGGTTTAAAAAATTCACTTTTTTCCCACCAGGAATAAATCCGTTCCTCGGTCGAGGCAAAATCGTATGTCTTTGGAAGGGTATTATCGGTCATGGTTATCAATATCCTAAAATCCATTCAGGGGTTTAACAGCGATCACCAATCGAGGATCGCCGGTCTCTACGATATTTAACAGCGGGTCGATTGTATCACTCACTTCAATGCTTTGCGAACGGGTAATACTGGATAAATCCGGAATTGCGTTTAGCAGATACGGTTTTAGTTCATCTGGCACACCTGCTAATTGTAATCGAGATAATTCGCTGCCCAGGCTCAAATTTTGCTCTGATTTATAGCGCCGTGCAGCCGTTGCAATCAGGACCAGGAATTCACCGCGCGCTTCTTCAGCTTGATCTTCGGTTTGAGCAACTGGATCAGTAGCCGGCCAGGCAGCATTATGAATACTGGGAGCACCTTCTTTTTCTGCGAACAACTCTTGATAGATTGATTCGGTCACGTAGGGTATAAATGGTGCAAACAGCTTGATCAAAGTAAGAAGAACCGTGTATAAGGTCGAACAAGCAGCGGAATGGGTTGGAGAATCAACTGCGTATAGCCGTTGTTTGGCCATTTCCAGATAATTATCCGCAAGGTCTTTCCAGAAAAATGTCTCGATTTCACTTTTGGCGATGGCGTACTCGTAATTTTCAAAAGCGGCGGTTGCTCTCCGTACCAGGTTGCGGGCAGCTGCTAATATCCAGCGATCAGCGGGGGTGAACTGGTTGATATCCGGATTGGTTATCTCTCTGGAAAGGAAAGTCTCGCTGAAACGGGCTACATTCCAGAGTTTTGTAACCAGACGCCCGCCTGCCTGGATTTTTTCCTCGCTGATCACCGAGTCTTTTCCGGGGCTGGTGGAGGCTGCCCAGTAACGAACGGCATCGGCGGAATATTTTTGGATCATTTCCAAAGGCGGCATAGGACCGCCGCCGCGGCTTTTGCTGATCTTGCCCATTCCTTCACCAGCCAAACCCCAGCCGGAAATCAATACATCACTCCAGGGCAGCTTGTTGAAGTGATATTGCGATTTGACGATGGTGTAAAAAGCCCAGGTGCGGATGATTTCATGCGCCTGGGGGCGCAGGGTGAATGGGAATACCCGATCATACAGCTCAGGATCAGACAGCCAGCGCCCAATGATTTGCGGGCTGAGCGAGGAGGTTGCCCAGGTGTCCATCACATCCGTTTCGGGTTCAAATTCACTGCAGCCGCATGCACAGGTATCTTGCGGGCTGGTCACGGTAGGATCAATAGGGAGCTGATCTTCCTCTGCAAGCTGGATGTTACCGCATTTCTTGCAGTACCAGAGTGGAAAGGTCACGCCGAAGTATCGTTGGCGCGAAATACACCAATCCCAGTTCAGGTTTTCCACCCAGGCGCGGTAGCGCGCCTGCATGTGATCTGGGTGCCAGCGGACTTGCTCCCCGGCAGCCAGGAACTGTTCACGGTTTTCCAGAATGCGCACAAACCATTGGCGGGTGATGATGTATTCCACTGGTGTATCGCAGCGTTCGTGCACGCGGATGGATTGGCTGGTAGGCTGGCGCGAAAGAATCAATCCCTCTTCTTCCAGGATTTCTTTGACCCGTTTGCGGGCAGCAGGGATGGGTAATCCACTTAGCGGGCCAGAAATATCGGTCAGCCGCCCTTGCCGGTCAATCGCCTCGACCAGCGGCAGTTTATACGTAAACCACCAGGCCATATCGGTTTGATCGCCAAAAGTGCAGCACATCACTGCGCCGGTTCCCTTTTCTGGGTCAGCCGTGGGATCAGCCAGGACGGGAACCAGTTGGTTATATAAAGGAACATGAACATTTTTGCCAAGGAATGCTTGATAACGCAGATCATCCGGGTGGACAAAGACCGCTACACAGGCTGCCAGTAATTCCGGGCGGGTGGTGGCGATGTGCAGTGTATGCCCATCCTCAGTTGAGAAGGGCAGGGTAACAAATTCACTTTGCCGCTCGAGATCGGCTAACTCGGCCTGTGCAATCGCCGTCTGGCATTCCGGGCACCACAATGTAGGAGCCTGTTCACGGTAGGCTAATCCTTTCCGGTACAGGTCTATAAAGGAAACCTGGGAAGTACGGCG
>JAJUJY010000039.1 GCA_029265085.1 Chloroflexota bacterium | reverse complement strand
GGCCCCCAGGCTGGCACTGGATGCCCGGTACCTGCTGGTTCCGCGTGGGCTGCGCCTGACTGCTCAGCGGATTCTCTACCCGGCCTGGGAGCGCGAGGCCAATATTGTCTCCGAAAATTTGCAGCGCGGTGAAATGGGTGATGTGATCACGGTGCCGGAATTCAGTGATGCAAATGACTGGGCGGCGGTGGCCGATCCGCGCCTTGCGCCGGGGATCATCATTGGGGAGCGCTTTGGCTTGCAGCCGGAAATCTACCTGGCGGATGCTCAGACCAGCGGCGCGCTTTTTACCAATGACGAACTGCGCATGAAGGTGCGCCACTGGTTGAGCGTTTTTGTGGCGGACTACCGCCCGCTGTTTAAGTCCAATGTGGCGTAAGAAGATTTCACCACAGAGGCGCAGAGGACGCAGAGAATTTTTTGTAGTCACAGGGTGAGTGAAGGGTAGTTGCGGTGCGAATAGAACGAATTCGCTACCTGCCTGAAATCCACCGGAAGTAGATTTCACACCACAGTTCCTTATAGGTTGGGTGAAGGGTGGAAAACCTGCTGCATCATTGGTCAGGCAGTCCGCCCGCAACCCAACAAAAAAAGAAGAATTTACCAAAAGCCCTTGCCGCTCCCTCCCTAAATTCAGCGAATTTGGGGAGGGCAGGGTGGGGCCGCTGACAACGAACAACCAAAACAAAGGAGGATTCCATGACCAACCTGACGATCTGGGACCAGGTCCGGCGAGTAATCCGCTCGCGGAAATTCTGGGTGCTGCTGGCTGCCCTGGCTGGTATCGGCGCTGGCCTCAGCACCGGACAAATTACCGAATGGCAGGCCGTTCAGGCCTTGATCGCGGCACTGGCGGTCTATTCCACCGGCGTGGCGATCGAAGATGCCGGCCGCGGGCTGTCGCAGCGCGGTCCAACCCCTGCCGAAAGGAGTACCGGCGATGAAACGGACCATGCCTAAACCTGCGGCCGGTCTGCCGGAAGTTGTCCGGGCGGCTCTGCGCCGGCTGCCGATGGACGCCGCCGACCTGTTGGATTGGTCTGTGCGTGCAGACGGCGCGGTCATTCTGGTTGCGCCAAACGGGATGAAATTTGTCCTGCGCGCGCGGCGCTAAACCTGTCTGTAAAGTCTCCTTCTCTCCCTGCATCAGGAGAGAAGGAGGCCCCTTCAACCATTACAAAGGAGCGCAATATGTTCGATCAAAGTAAAGTCCTCGGTGTGGATGTTTCTCATTGGAACAAAGATGTGGATTGGGCGCGCCTGAAAACAGCCGGTGTGGTCTTTGCGGTGATCAAGGCCAGCCAGGGCGCAGGCGAGCAGGACCCGGCCTTTCGCCGCCATCTGGCCGGGGCACAGGCTGCCGGGCTGGTCACCGGCGCGTATCACTGGTGCGACCCGACCTGCCCGGATGAAGCCCAGGTGCAGAACTTCTGCCGTGCGGTGGAAGGACTCAGCCTGGATTTCGCCGCGCTGGATGTGGAGCAGTACTGGCAAGATTGGGCGGAATGGCAGCGTCACAAGGTTATATCCAGACTCTCTCCGGAACGGATCAGCCAGTCTGCCCTGGCGGCAGCGGAAGGTCTGCGCGCCCGTTTGAACAAACCGGTGCTGATCTATACCCGCAGCAGTTTCATTCAAGAATATGCCCTGCCGATGCTGCACTGGCTGCCGGATTGGCCGACCTGGCTGGCGCAGTATCCCTATCCCAAAAATCGGGTCGAATGCAGTTGGGAATCGCTGAAACGCGATCACTTACCGCGTATTTATGGTCCGCGCATTCCCTGGGGCTGCCCCACCTGGACGTTGTGGCAGTTTTCCGGTGATCGTTTCATTCTGCCCGGTGTTTCCGGCACGCTGGATTTGAATTACTTCAACGGCTCGCGCGAGCAGCTTTTCGCCTGGGTTGGCCGCTCGTTGGATGCGCATGCGCTCAGCGACACCCAAAAACTGGCCCGCCTGTGGTCCTGCCATCCGGAGCTGCACCAGCCATGAGCGGCCTGGACATTTTACTGGAACGCATTCGCGCCGTCTTGCTGGACAGCGACTTGAATCATTGGGCGGATGCCGAACTGACCGAGGCGGTCCGCCAGGCGCTGGGAGATTTGGTCCAGGTTTGCGGGCGCAAGCTGGTTTTGAACGGTCTGGACGGCGAAACCGCCCCGACAGACTTGCCCGGCGAATGGCTTTCGCTGCTGGCCCGCGGGGCGGCTGGATACGCGTTGATGGGGCGGGCTGCCGGGCAGGTGGATGCCTTTCAATTTGAACCCGGGCTGCCCGCGGCGGCGTTGCAGGCTGCCCAGGCGCAAATTCAGCGCTTTGAGCTGGGTCTGCGCCGGATCGCTGCGCTGCGCGAGCGCGATTTGCAGCAGTCCGCGGATGCGCCTTTCCCCACCCCGGCGGATGAACTGCCCGGCGGTTGGGCTTTGGAAGATTGACCGGAGGTGCCAATGGAAACACTGTATCTGCAAAATGACAGCCAATCCATCACGCTGCATCTGCACGGCGCGGGTGCGGTCTCACCGTGGACCGGTGCGCGCCGCCAGCCGGAAACCACCCTGGACGGCGAGCGGGTGGAAGAAATCTTTGATCTGGCTCTGGAAGGCGCAGGCATCAGCGGCTGCTTGAATGATCTGGAACGGCTGTTGGGTTTGGCATCCAATGGATTGGAAAAGGTCTATCTCTTTCTCAGCCTGGAGTTGCAAACAACCCCGTACCGCGCGCGGGTGCTGGCAGGCCGGGTTGAATTGTTGGGAACCGCCCGAGAAGGCCGGGCGCGCCGGGTGCAGGGGGTGCGCCTGCGCCTGGTTCGTACGGATTTTTGGGAAGGCAGCCTCCAGTCCATCCCGCTGACCAATCCCAACGGCAGCGCGGTGCAGACCGGGTTGGGCGTGTTCAATCACACGGATGCGGGCAGCGGCCATGCCAATTGGGTGGACATCCAGGCACAGGATGTTCCGGGCAGCCTGCCTGTGCCTGCCCTGGTGCAAATCTGCCACACCCTCAGCGCCGGATGCCGCCTGCAAACCATCTACCTGGGGCTGGGTACGCGGTTGAGCGATGCCGACGGTGCCCTGGAGCACGCTCTGGAGGCTGAATTTGCCCTGCCCGGCCCCAATGTCAGTGCGGTTGGGCTGCCGGATGCCAATGCCAGCAATGCCAATTTCCTCAAACTGACCTGGAGCAGTGTCAATGAAGAACGGCTGGCTGCCTGGACGATCAGCACCGCGAGCCTGGATTACCTGTCCGGACGCTGCTTCCGGCCAGCCATCCGCCTGCACGCCAGTCCGCCGCAGGGATTGTCTTTGCGCGCCCGCTTGCGCCGTGACAGTACGGGAGAACTGCTCAGTGAGAGCGAAGCCGTGGCATTGGAGACAGGCCAGCGGTTGGCGGTACTGCCCGGGCTGTACCTGCCGCCCTGGAATTTTGGCGGCGGTCCGTATGCGCCGCTGACCCTGGAAGTGTGGGGCGAGTGCGCCGCGGCGGGCAGCAAAGAACTTCAACTGGATTTTCTGCATGTGCTGCCTGCTGAGCACTGGCTGACCTGCCATCCCCTGGGCGGGCTGGCCGAAAACCGGCTGCTGTCGATTGACAGTGCGGCCGGGGTTTGCTGGAGTGAAGATCTCCAGGCGGCCAATCAGGAAGTCAGCCATGCCTTAAGCGGCAGCGGGGTCTGGCTGCAGCCGGGCGTCAACCAGCGCCTGTACCTGCTCTTTGAGGACGATGCGGGCAGCCTGCCTGACCGCCAGGTGCAGGTGCGCGTTTATGCCCGCCCACGGAAGCGGGTGCTGTGATGGAACGGTTAAGTGTGCTGCTGTACCAGCGTGATTTTCAACTTTCCGCACCCTGGCCTCACCCGCTGCGCGTGGAGCGCCTGTCCTGGTGCGCGGACGGCGGACCGCAGTCGGCGCTGCTTTGTGCCAGCCTGCCCGCCGGAAGCGCGGAGCTTCAACTGCTGGCAGGTAATTTGCTGCGCTGTCCGGTGCAGGTCTTTGACGAAAGCGGTTCGGCTTGCTGGTGGGGCTATGTCAGCGCGGTTGAAGTGTGCCAGGGGCAGCTTGCCAGCCGGGTGTGCCTGGACCAACTGGTGAACCGGGCAGCGGTGAGCTACCGCCAGCGCACTCCGGAGCAGCTCTGGGTGGGAGAACGGCTGGAAACCGCCTGGGCGGAGGAACCCGCCAGTTTGCAAATGTACGGCTGTAAAGAGCGCCTGTTAGAAATCCCTGCCGCAACGGATGCTCAGGCTGCTGCTGCCCGGGATGCGCTGTTGGCGCGCTTTGCCCAACCTGCGCCGGGGCTGCGCCGCCTGCCGCAGCCCGTGCATGGGATCGAGCTGCGCCTGGAGTGCCGCGGCTGGTGGGACACGCTGGCCTGGACCTATTTTCGCCAGGAACTGGGCAGCGAGGGCTTTGTCCTGCCTGGAGCGGGAACGCAAAACCTGGGGCGCAGTGCCGCCAGTGATGCACAGATCGCGCAGAGTTTTCAGACCAGCCAGGGACCCTGGGAGCTGGCCGAGGTGTTTATCAATGCCGGGGTGTACGGCAATCCATCGGACCAGTTGGTGCTGGAGGTGTGCGCCGATCACAACGGCGTGCCGGGCGCGGTGCTGCAAAGCGCCAGTCTCAACGGCGCGGATATACCCAACGGGCGCTGGTGGCTGCGCTTCAGCCTGCCGGCGGTGGTGGCCGTGGCGGCCAATTCGCGCTGCTGGCTCAAACTGCGCCGCAGCGGGGCGTTGAACACCAGCCATTATTACCGCATTTACGTGGATGATAATAACCAGTATCCGCGCGGGCAGTTGCTGACCTGGACAGGCTCAGCCTGGATTGCGCGGCAAGGCGGCCTGTCGGACCTCAATTTTTACCTGTGCGGGGTAATCCCAACCCATGACCGGGTGATCGAGGCGGCGGGCAGTACCTCCGGCGGCGGGCAGTTTTTGAGCGGGGTGCGGGTGCGTGCCGCGGTCACTGCCCGGACGCTGCTCTGGAAGCAGGGGCTGCGGTCCTGCCAGGCGGAGATCATGGAACTACTGCAAACAGGGGATGCTAACGGAAGGCGTATGATCGGGTTGGTGCTGCCCGACCGTATGCTGGAGGTCAGCAGCCTGCCTGAACCGGCTGACTTGCGTTACCGGGCCGGGATCGACGGCAGCCTGCGGACGCTGGCCGGGGAACCTGTGCCGCTCAGCCGCCGGGTGGTGGGGCGCTGGGCGCGGGTCGAGGCGGGTTGGCTGAACCAGCCGGTGCTGCTCTGGCGCGCATCCTGGTCGGCGCAGCGCGGCCTGGCGGTGGAATGGGGGGAAGAAGTGGGTAGTGTGTAGTGGTGAGAAGTTGGCCGTTGCCGGTTGTCAGAAGAAATACTGATCGCAATTTCTCGCAGGTTGCGGTGGAGGGGCGGAAATCATGGTGTTTTTCTTGCGATGATTGCCCGCCCCGAAACCCAACAAAGAAGAGTTCACCACAGAGACGCAGAGGACACAGAGAATTTTTGTAGGGGAGCGGCAAAAAGAAATGGACTGCCGGAAAATAACGCTCGTGCCTCGCCCGGAACAAGATTACACCGCAGAGGCACAGAAAACCGCCAGGGTAGGGCTGCTGACAGCTTCCTAAAAGCCGTTGTGATTCACCCCGTCTGCCCGGTATAATCAAATTAATCAATCGCCGCAGAAATTTCTTGCGGCGGCTCCCTGTTGTTCTTCACGGCTTCATTAATATATTTGAGGAATAAGCTCATGGTCAAGCTGGTGGATCGCCTGGATGAAATGACCGTCCCTGGCGAATTATTCCAACCCCTGGAAGACGGCGCGCTGCGCTGCACGGCCTGCGCGCATCGCTGCCTGCTCAAACCCGGCCGGCGCGGAATTTGCCAGGTGCGCTTTAACCGCGACGGCGAGCTGCGTGTGCCCTGGGGCTATGTGGCTGCGCTGCAAGTGGACCCGGTTGAGAAAAAGCCGTTTAATCATCTTTTACCCGGCAGTGATGCCTTAACCTTTGGCATGCTCGGCTGCGACTTCCATTGCGACTTTTGCCAGAACTGGCTCACCTCCCAAACCCTGCGCGATCCGCGCGCGGGGGTGGACCCGGAATACCTCTTGCACATCAGCCCGCAGCGCATGGCGGCTTATGCCCAACAGCACGGCGCGGAGGTGGTGGTCTCTTCTTATAATGAACCGTTGATCACTTCCGAGTGGGCGGTCGGTGTTTTTAAAGAAGCCAAAGCCGCCGGATTGAAATGTGCGTATGTCTCGAATGGCAATGCCACACCGGAAGTGCTGGACTATCTGCGCCCGGTCCTGGATGCCTACAAGGTGGACTTAAAAACCATGCAAGACCGCCACTACCGCCAGTTGGGCGGGGTGCTCCAGCATGTGCAGGATACCATCCAGCGCGCAGTTTCATTGGGACTGTGGGTGGAAGTGGTCACGCTGGTGATTCCCGGCTTCAATGACAGCCCGGAAGAATTATGGGATGCGGCACGTTTCCTGGCTGCGGTATCGCCGGATATCCCCTGGCATGTGACCGCATTTCACCCGGACTATAAAATGACCGATCCGCCGCCCACCTCGGCGCGCACCCTGCAGCAGGCCGCGGAAATTGGCCAGGAGGCGGGTTTGCGGTATGTCTATGCCGGAAATTTACCCGGCCGGGTGGGTTCGCTGGAAGATACACATTGCCCCCATTGTTTCCAACCCCTGATTCGCCGAAGAGGGTATACTATTCTAGAATATCGCATTACTGCCCAGGGAACCTGCCCCAAGTGCGGGACGCGCATCCCGGGTGTTTGGCCCAGCCAGCCGGACCAGGTCCGCTTGAATGGTTGGGGGTTTCCACGTCGGGTGTGACGGATAGAAAGGACCGCGAACCGTGACGCTGCGCAGGACGATTTTGGGGGTCATTGGCCTGACTTTTTTCTCCCTGGCGACTGTTTTACTGGTCAGCTTACGTTCATTTTTGCTGCCCCATTTCCGCGATGAGGAAAACCGGGCAGCGATTTTAAATGTCCAACGGGTGACCGGGCTGCTGGACAGCCAGTTTTATTCGCTTGAGCAGTCTGCGCTGGCCTGGTCGCGTTCAGATGAAATGTACGCCCTGGTACAGGCGCGGGGGGTGAACAGCCTGTTAACCGGGCTTGATTCGGATGTGCAGGCCAACCAGCAGTTAAACCTGGTCGCTATTTTGGATCTGGATGGGCGCGTTCTTTACCAGCGGGTGATGAATCCGCGTACCGGGCAGGTGGAACGGCTGTCAGCGGAATGGCAGGCGCATTTTCAGACCGGAGACCGGCTGCTGCGTACAGCCAGTGAAAGTGAACCGGTCAAGGGGTTTGTTGCGCTGCAGAGCGGGCCCTGGATGGTGATCTCTGCGCCGGTGCTGCGCGCAGACGGCGGCGGCCCGGCGGCGGGGACCTTGCTGGTTGCCCGCCTGTTAGATTCCAGCCTGCTGACCGAAATTGCCGGCCTGGCGCGTTTCCCGCTCACACTGCAGCCTTTTGCGGGTCCGGAGATCTCGGCAGAATTTTTGGCACTGCGCCCGCAGTTGGAACAGGAACTGTATGCGGTTCAACCGGTGAGTGAAATTCAAATCAACGGTTATGCCCTGTTAAAAGACCTGTATGGCAGCCCGGCCTATATTTTGCGGGTAGAGCAGTCCCGCTCCATTTCCAAGAGCGGCCAAATTGTGATGACTTACCTGGGGATTGCCCTGGTGATGGCAGCGATTTTATTCAGCGCGATGACCTTTTTGCTGGTGGACCGGCTGGTGCTTTCCCGTGTGGCGCTGCTCAGCCGTGAGGTGAGCCAGATTGGCCGGAATGTAAACCAGCCAGCCAAAGTCAGTGTTTCTCGCCGGGATGAACTTTCCCGACTGGCGGAAAATATCAACCAGATGCTCCAGCGGCTGGATCGGGTTGAACAGATGCGCCGGGAGAGCGAGGAGCAGTTCCGCCGGGTGGTGGAGGCGATGGATGACACGATCTTTATCCTCGACCGCGACCTGACCCACTTGAAAATCTACGGCAAGAATGTTGAGCAATTTGGTTTACCGGATGAGCTGGTCATTCCGGCGGGAGAATCCTTTTTAGAAATCGATCCCCAGCAGGTGAAAGTGGCGGGTGAAAATTTCGGCATCTCTCCGGGCACACTGCGCGCCCATCAAGAGGCAGTGCAGTCAGCCATGACCGGTGAGCACTTTACGTATGAATGGCTGGCACGGATTAATTCCCGCCTGGCCAATATCCATACGGCGCTTTCCCCCCTGCCTGGGGAAGATGGCGAAATTGTTGGTATAGTGGGCGTCAGCCGGGACATCACAGACTTGAAGATGCTGGAAGCGGTACTGCGCCAAAAAGTGCAGGATCTGAGTATATTATATGAAGGGTCGCAGGCTTTCCTCAGCCGCCTGGACACCAGGGAAATCTTGCAGGCAAGCTGCCGCCTGTTGGTGGAGAATTTAGGCGCCGGTATGGCCTGGTTGGGAGAAGTCTCGGCGGATGAAAACTGGATTCAACCGGTGGCAGCGTACGGTGCAGTGGTGGATGATTTGCCGCTGGTTTCTTTCTTCTGGCAGGAACAGCCCGGCGGCCATCCGGCTGTGCGCGTGCTGCGCGATCAAAAAGAGGTGCTCATTTGCGGCTTGAGCCAGCACCTGGACAGCGGCGCGGGTGCGCTGAGTGAAGTGGAGCAGCGATTTGCTTCTCTGCTGGCGCTGCCGGTTTCTGCGGCGGAACAATCCCCAAAGATTTTATGCGTCTTTTCTCTGCAAGAGCAATATTTTTCAGAGGACCGTGTGCAGCTTTTGCGCGCTTTCACCAATCTGGTGGCGATTGCGCTGCAAAATGCCCAATTTTTTGAACAGGTTCGGGCTGACCAGGAGCGGCTGCAAAATCTTTCCCGCCGTTTGGTGGAAATTCAGGAGGATGAACGCCGCCAGATTGCCCAGGAGCTGCATGATGAAATTGGCCAACTGCTCACCGGTTTGAAGTTGCAGATTGATATCCAGGCTGAAAATGCCCTTCCGGTTGTCCAACCGCATATTCAACGCTCGCGCGAACTGCTGGATGACCTGATCCACAAGGTGCGCCAGATGTCATTGGATTTGCGCCCCAGTATGCTGGATGATTTGGGTCTGCTGCCTGCGCTGCTCTGGCATTTTGACCGGTACACCAGCCTGACGCAGATTAAAGTCCAGTTTTATCACAGCGGGGTAGAGGACCGGCGTTTTGCTCCCCAGGTGGAAATTTCGGCGTACCGGATCATTCAGGAAGCCCTGACCAATGCTGCCCGTTATGCCGGTGTTTCCGAGGTTTCAGTGAACCTGACCGCATCAGACAGCCAACTGACACTGCAAATTGAAGACGAGGGCAAAGGCTTTTCCCCGGCGGAGGTCATTCGCGGCGGACAGTCGCGCGGTTTGATCGGCATTCAAGAACGAGTGGCTTATTTAAATGGAGAGCTCACAATTGACTCAGTTCCCGGCTGGGGCACTTCCCTGTTGGTGGAGTTACCCATCCCGAATGAAATAAGGAGCGCGGATTAACCATGATTACGATCCTGCTGGCAGATGATCACATTGTTTTAAGGCAGGGACTGCGGTCGTTAATCGAATCGCAGCCGGATTTTACGGTAGTGGGTGAGGCCAACAACGGCCGCGAAGCCCTGGACTTAATCCATAAATTGAAACCGCAGGTGTCTATTCTGGATATGATGATGCCGGGGGTAAACGGGTTAGAGGTCACACGCCAGGTGTGCCAGATCACCCATGTGTTAATCTTATCCATGCATGCCAATGAAGCCTATGTCTTAGAGGCATTGAAAAAAGGCGCATTTGGGTATATTCTAAAAGAAGCCACTGCTGCAGAGCTGAACCAGGCCATCCGTCAGGTGGCGGCCGGGCAGCGTTACCTGGGCTCCCCATTTTCTGAGCGGACGATTGCCAGCTACCTGGAGCGCACCTCGCCGGGCGTGGCCGACCCCTATGAAACCCTGACCAGCCGCGAGCGCGAAATTTTGCAGCTGGTGGCGGAGGGCTTTAGTTCCGGGGAGATTGCCTTGCGTTTGTCCATCAGCCAGCGCACGGTGGAGGCTCACCGGGCAAATATCAACCGGAAGTTAAACCTTCATTCCCATGCCGATTTGGTCAAGTACGCAATATTGAAAGGGATTTTGCCTATGGAACGGTAAAATTCAAGCCAAAGGGGGCAAGCCAGGTCGTTTCTTCTGACGTGATCACCTTCTGGCTGCTGATGTTCGCTGCACTGTGAGGCAGGTTTTCACAGTGTTGATTGAGTCTTCTCACCCTTTACTTTAAGTACGATTACGAATTTGATTCCCTCAAAAGGTGGATTATGCTTTGAGTATGGGAGAGAGGCTGCGTGGAGCACCTTGTGGAGATATTTAAAAATGATGATTAAGCAATCCCCATATCATGACCGCCGCCGGAGCCAGAAATCGCAATCGTTGGTTGAATTTGCACTGGCGCTGCCGGTATTTTTACTGGTCGTCTTTGGCATTATTGAATTTGCGCGGTTAATTGCCGTGTACAGCGCGGTATATTCCGCCAGCCGCGAGGCTGCTCGTTACGGCGCTTCGGTGGGGAATAATGCGGCCGGTATCCCGCGTTATCGTGATTGCACCGGTATGCGCGAGGCAGCCCGGCGGGTGGGCTTTTTTGCCGGGTTGGAAAACGTGGATATCACAATCAGTTTTCGCAATCCAGATAGTAGCACCGGGAATTGCACCAGCTACGACACCTTCCCCCCAGAATTGGGCACCCAGGTGGTGGTGCGGGTAGAAAGAACGTACGAGCCTATTTTGGGGATTGTGCCGGCTTTGCCGGTTTCTTCCACTACCAGCCGGACGATTATCCGCGAGGTGTATGTGGTGGGTACCTTACCGCCATCCCCAACGCCCAGTCCAACGCCCACATTCACGCCCTCGCCTACTTTAACATTTACACCTACCGTTGAGTCGTGCAGTGTTTTAAGCCCCAGACAACGTACAAAAAGCGGCAGCTCGTTCACCGTACAGGTCCAAAACACCAGTAATACCGCGCGGTTCACCTTAGATTCTGTGTATGCGCGCTGGGCAACAATTGCCCCCAGTGTTAGCCGATGGCAATCCATTTATTTTGAAGGAACCAAGGTGGCAGAGAACACAGCTGGCTGGCCTTCTGGTGAGATTGTTCCGGCTTCCGGAGCAATTAATAATAACGGGAGGTTTAATACCACCCTTAATTTTGATAATTCCGTATTTATTGAGAACCAAACCTGGGTCATTTTGCGCTTCCGCAGTAATTCTACCGGCCAGATTTGCGTGGTCACGTTTGCACCGTGATGAGAAGAGGAGATTCAATGAACCGGAGAACCTTTAATCGATCGGAACGCGGGCAAAGCCTGGTAGAACTTGCGGTGGTGATTGTGGTTTTGCTGATTATTCTGGCAGGCGTGGTTGATTTAGGCCGGATGATGTTTTACTACCTGTCCATGCGCGATGCAGCCAGTGAGGGCGCGGTGTATGGGGCGGTTTATCCGACCTACTGCAACCAGATTCGCGAACGAGTTTACACCAATCTGAACGACTCAAGTTTTAATCCAAATAATATCAGTATTACGGTTAATGGAGCTACCTGTGCCAGCGCGGTTGCCGCGGATGCCTGCACTGGTAAACAGCTTATCATTGTTGTCGATCAGCCAAATTTTCAAATGACAATGCCGTTAATTGGTGCTTTTATTGGTACACAGTCTGTTCATTTGCGAGCGGAGGTCAAGGAGACCGTCGTTCGCCCGGAATGTCCGGTAGGTCCATAGGAGGTGGTTATGAAAGAAATTCGCCAATCTGAGCGCGGCCAGATTTTAATTTTGCTGGTGCTGGTACTGATTGGTTTATTGGCTTTTACTGCCCTGGCCATAGACGGCGGTATGGTTTTTGCGGACCGGCGTTATTTGCAGGGAATTGCTGATACATCCAGTATCTCAGGGGCTGGCATGGGGGCCAGAAAATTAGAATTTTCCTATCCGGATACCAATGGAAATGGAAAAAAAGATAAAGGCGAGCCGTACCGGGTGACCTATGTAAATTTTGAATGTCCCAATGATGCAAATAATGATGGTGTTTATCAAAGCGGCGAGCTTAATTTGAACAATGAGAATAACCCGGTCTATTGGGTGCAGGAAGCCATGAAAGAAGCGGCAAATGAGGCGGTTAACCGGGCCAATTCTTATGATTACACCATTAATGATGTAACCTTTGTGGTCGGTTTACCCAATTCGATTGTTCAAACGGATCAAAACCGAATTCTGGTGGGGTGTTACGTGGAAACGGGAACAAATATCCAGTTCCCTGAAAAATCTGTTGATGTGCGCGTGATTCTTTCTAACCAGACTCAAACCTCGTTTGTGCATCTGGTCAATAACCAGCCTGTTCGCAACCGGGTCGATTCGATGACGCGCATTTCCCCGCGCCAAATGGCTGGCGCAGGCTATGCGATTGTCTCGCTCAGCAAGCAGTGCGGTCAAAACATTGGGGGCACGCAATTTTCCGGTAATCCGCTCACTGAAATTATTGACGGCGGTGTGTTTTCCAATAGCTGTATCGAGACGGGTGGTACCTATAATGTGGACGTCTCTGGGGGCAGTATAGAGTATAACCAGAGCTTTTACCCCTGGGATCCCAGCGGTACCAGCGGTACGATTGACCCGCTGCCTGCGCCTGTAACCGACTACCATCCCATGACGGACCGGATAATCCCGCCGCCCAAATGCCCTGATCTCACGCCTTCAGAAATTGCGGCCTTGCCTGACTTTAACGGGGCACAAAACCTGGGGCCTGGGAATTACGGCAGCATTCGCCAGACAACCGCCAACGGCGCATTAAACTTTAGTTCAGGTTTGTACTGTATTTATGAAGAAATAACCGTCAACGGCGGTACGTTCACCGCTGAAAATGTGACCATTTATTTTGCGGGAAATACCTTTAGTATTAATGGTAATGTGCTGGTGACAATGAGCGCGCCAACGGTCGAACCGATTCCATTAAATACCATTATGAATGTTTTAATCTACGTTCCAATGGATGTGCGGTTGGTTGACCTGGCTATTGCGGGTATGTCTGGGTCAACATTTAGCGGCATGATTTATGCGCCAAACACAAACGTAAAAATTTCGGGTAATTCTTCAGTGAATCCCGGCCAGACGGTATTCAACACGTCCATTGTTGCGTATGATATTGATGTCAACGGCACACCCGGATTAAAGATCAACTACGATGATGAGTTAGATTATTCATTCCCAAGCTACTTTGACGTGCAAAAGTAAGCAAAGGCTGAAACTTACCCCCTCACGCCCGCGGGAAACCGCGGGCGTTTTCTTTTGCAAAATTTACTGCGCCTGGCGCAAACGGGTATGTTACAATCGAAAAAACTTCGTTGATGAGATTGATATGACTGCATTAATTGAAAACGTTAAAAAATTCTTTACCGATGACGAATGGTATTTTGTTGAGATGGACGCCAAGTCCATGCTCCAGTTAAATTACCAGGGCAAAAATAGCCGCTGGACCTGTTATGCTCAGACGAATGAAGACCAGCAGTTATTTTTCTTTTACTCTGTTTGCCCGATTAATATCCCGGAAGATAAGCGTGCCCAGGTGGCGGAGTTTATTACCCGCGCCAACTACGGCCTGCGGATTGGCAACTTTGAACTGGATTACTCGGATGGCGAGGTACGCTATAAGACCAGCCTGGATGTGGAAAATGCCGAATTAACTTCTGCGTTGATCTCTAACCAGGTCTATGCCAACCTGTGGACGATGGACCGCTACCTGCCGGGGGTGTTCTCGGTGGTTTACGGCAATGCCTTGCCGGAAGACGCGATTAAAGAAATTGAGGGCTAGCACAATGGAGCTCATCCAGGCAATTATGACGCGGCGCAGTGTGCGCCATTATCTGGATCAGCCGGTCTCTGCTGCTGACCTGGATACTCTGCTGCGCGCCGCTATGCAGGCTCCTTCGGCGGGGAATGCGCAGCCCTGGCATTTTATTGTCATGAATGACCGCGAAATGCTGAATATGATTGCGGATTTTCATCCCTATGCAAAGATGCTGCGCCAGGCGCCGCTGGCGATTCTGGTGTGCGGTGACGAATCCCTAGAAAAGCATCCGGGTTACTGGCCGCAGGATTGTTCCGCTGCCACCCAGAACTTGCTGCTGGCCGCGCACGCCTTAGGCCTGGGAGCCGTCTGGATCGGTGTGCATCCCAATCCGCGTCATTCTTCCGCGGTCGGCCAGTTGGCTGGCTTGCCGGAGAAAGTCCACCCGTTTGCATTGATTGCTGTTGGATATCCCGCCGAGCAGCCTGCTCCGGCGGACCGGTTCCGCCAGGAGCGGGTCAGAACCAATCGTTGGTGAGGGGAGGAATTATGGACGGTTTTAAGCTAGGACCTGTTCAAAGTTGTGTGCTTGTATCGGCCGGGTCTGAAAATTCCCACGTGCCGGTGTACCAATTGGATTGCAGCGGACCGCAAATGCGGCTGGCTTTTTTGGCGCCGGGCATTGTGCGGGTTCGTTTTTCTTTGCAGGGTGATTTTGCCCCGCGCCGCTCCTGGGATGTGACTGCGCCTGAAGAATCGTTTGCCGGGTGTGAGGTTGCAGTTCAGGAAACCCGCGAGGCGGTTTGCTTTTGTACCGCGCAGTTTACGGTGCAGGTCAAGCGCACTGGCGGGCTGATCTCTTTCCAGGATGTGCACGGCCGGGAATTTTGTGCCGATGCCCAATCGCCTGCCTGGGAAAATGGCGGTTTCTGCCTGAAGAAAAGCACAGCCAGCGGCGAACATTTTTATGGCTTTGGAGAGCGCGGCGGGCTGTTGGAAAAGACCGGCCGGATAATGAACCAGTGGACGACCGATCCGGCTTTGCCGCACGGTCCGGGAGTGGACCCGCTGTATATTGCCATTCCCTATTACCTGGTGCTGCGTCCGGGGTTGGCTTATGGGGTTTTCCTTAATACTACGTACCGCAGCCGCTTTGATCTTTCCCGCCCGGGCGTATTGAGCTTTTCAGCAGACGGCGGTGAACTGGATTATTATCTGTTTTACGGCCCAACCCCGGCTGAAGTGCTTGAACGTGCCAGCGCTGTGATGGGGCGCATGCCGCTGCCTCCGCTGTGGGCTTTGGGTTTTCATCAAAGCCGTTGGAGTTATGACTCGGAAGAGCGCGTGCTTGAGCTGGCTGCGGAGTTCCGCAGACGCGATATTCCCTGTGACGTGATCCACCTGGATATTGATTATATGGATGGCTACCGGGTGTTTACCTGGAACCAGCAGAAATTTCCCCACCCGGAACGTCTCACCGCGAGCTTGCGTAAAGAGGGTTTCCGCGTTGTAACCATTATTGATCCGGGCGTAAAAGCGGATCCGGATTATTTTGTGTATCAAGAGGGGCTGGCGCGGGATGCCTTTGTCCGCGGTGCAGATGGCGAGGTGGTGCACGGCTATGTCTGGCCGGATGATTCGGTCTGGAGCGACTATACCCGCCCGGCGGTGCGCCAGTGGTGGGGCGATCTGCAGAAAAAGCTGGTGGATGCTGGAATCAGCGGTATCTGGAACGATATGAATGAACCGGCGGTTTTTGGCAAGCCGTTCAGCCAGGGCGGCGGGCAGGTGGGCACACTGCCGTTGGATGCACCGCAGGGTGATCCTGTGGAGCGGACGGTGCATGCTGAGGTGCATAATTTGTATGGATCTGGGATGGCACAGGCATCCTATGAAGGTTTGCGCCGCCACGGTAAGGGGGAGCGCCCCTTTGCATTGTGCCGCTCCGGTTTTGCCGGAATTCAACGTTGGACGGCTTCCTGGATGGGCGATAATGATTCCTGGTGGGAGCACCTGGAAATGAGCCTGCCGCAGTTGATGAATATGGGACTCTCCGCGGTGCCCTTTGTGGGAGTGGATATTGGCGGTTTTGGCAATAACGCCACACCGGAATTGTTTGCACGGTGGGTGCAGGCGGGGATTTTATATCCTTTCTGCCGGGCACATTCTTCCATCCATACCATTGACCAGGAACCCTGGGCTTTTGGCCCGAATGTGGAAGCCATTGCCCGCAAGTATCTCAAACTGCGCTACCGGCTGCTGCCGTATCTCTATTCGCTGTTTTGGAAGGCCAGCCAGAGCGGCGAGCCTATCTTGCGCCCGCTCTTGTATGATTTTCCGGAGGACGTGCAGACCTATTGTCTGCATGACGAATTGATGTTCGGTCCGTCTTTGTTGGCTGCGCCGGTGGTTCATCCAGGCCGAGAACATCGGGCAGTGTATTTACCGGAAGGCGCCTGGTATGATTTTTGGACGGGCGCGCGCTACGAAGGTCCAACAACCATCCTGGCTGATGCGCCAATCGAGACCATGCCCCTCTTTGTACGGGCAGGTTCCATATTGCCGCTGGGACCGGAAATGGTCCATACCGCGGAAAAGCCGCTGGACGAATTAACCCTGGAACTCTACCCAGGGGATGGTGAGTTTATCCTGTATGAGGATGACGGCCATACTTTTGGGCATGAGCAAGGCCAGTTCTGCAAGACCCATTTCCACTTATATCATTTTGGGCAGGATGTGGTTTTGCAGATGGATGAACGCCAGGGGGCGTATGTACCGGCTCCGCGCCGGTTGGTGCTGCATTTGCATGATATTCCCGGCGGCCCGGTGCAAAGCCAGCAAATTGAAGATGATGGCAAAGAGCATATGTTCACATTCAAACATGAGGGAGGATTTTGATGTCTGAGCAGTTTACTACGCCCGAATGGGTCCATCATGCCGTTTTTTACCAGATTTTTCCAGACCGGTTTGCTTCCAGTCCGGCGGTGGAAAAACCTGGCAACATTGAGCCCTGGGACACGCCGCCCACAGTGTATGGGTTTAAAGGCGGCGACCTGGTTGGCGTGACGGAAAAGCTGGATTATCTGCAAGACCTGGGAATTACGGCTATCTATTTCACCCCGGTTTTCCAGTCAGCCTCAAATCACCGCTACCATACCCATGATTACTTGCAGGTGGATCCGCTGCTGGGGGGTGATGCCGCGCTGCGCAGGCTGTTAGATGAAGCTCACCGCCGTAACATCAAGGTGGTGCTGGATGGTGTATTTAACCATGCCAGCCGCGGCTTTTTCCAGTTCAACCATATTTTGGAGTGCGGTGATAAATCGCCGTACCTGGATTGGTTTGTGGTGAAGGGCTACCCGCTGAACGCCTACGAGGGCAAACCCAATTATAAATGTTGGGTTGATTTGCCTGCCCTGCCGGAATTTAACCATGCGAACCCACAGGTGCGCCGTTTTATCTTCAATATTGCCCGCTACTGGCTGGATCAGGGGATTGACGGCTGGCGGCTGGATGTGCCTTTCTGTGTGGATGACGACTCTTTCTGGCAGGAATTTCGCCAGGTGGTCAAGACGGCCAATCCTGAAGCGTACATCACCGGAGAAATTCCCTGGGATGCGCGCCGTTGGCTGCGCGGTGACCAGTTTGACGGGGTGATGAATTATTTAATGTCGTATGCCTGCTGGGGCTTCTTTGGCGGCCAGCAGATTAATTGGGATATGGTCGGGCACTGGCACCAGCACGGTCCGGAATATTATGTGACGGATGCTGCCGGGTTTGCAGAAAAGGTGGAAGGGCTGCTTTCTTTCTATCCCAAACCGGCTGTGCTGGCACAGTTAAATATTTTGGACAGCCATGATACGGCGCGTTATCTTGCGATTACGGGTGGAAATCGGAATATGCTGCGCCTGGCAACCCTCTTCCAGATGACCTACCCAGGTGCGCCGTGTATTTATTACGGCAACGAAATTGGCATGGAAGGCGGCAAAGACCCCGACTGCCGCCGGGCTTTCCCCTGGGATGAACGCCAATGGGACCATGCCTTGCGTGAATATTTCAAACGCTGCATTGCTGCTCGCAAAGCACATCCGGCGCTGCGGGATGGTGAATTCAAGACCCTGTTTGCCCAGGGTGAGACGGTTGCTTACCTGCGTTCATTGGGTGAAGATGCGGTGGTTGTGGTTATCAACCGTGCTGGACAATCATTCAATCAGCCCATCCCTGCACCAGGGCTTAAGGAAGGGACTGCCTGGCAAGATCAGTTGGGCGGTGGTGCAGCGGTGGTGCAGAATGGAATGCTCACCGGCTTGAATCTGCCGCCGGAGACGGGGGCATTGTTGGTCCTGCACGGGTGATTGCTTAAGTGACGTTTATCACTCCGAAATGTGAGATTTTTCATTAATCTGTTTGTTGACAGGCGACCTCGGGCGGTGTAACCTAAAGAGGATTGAATTATAAAGAATTTTTTGGAGGGAATTTAAATGTCAAAAACAAGTGATAATTTAAAAGCAGCATTCGCGGGTGAGTCGCAGGCGAATCGCAAATACCTGGCCTTTGCTGAAAAAGCAGACGCAGAAGGCTATCCGCAGATTGCGCGCCTTTTCCGCGCCGCCGCTCAAGCTGAAACCGTGCATGCGATCAATCACCTGAAAGCCCTGGATGGTATTCATTCAACCGCTGAAAACCTCAAATCCGCGATTGGCGGCGAGAGCTATGAAGTGACCGATATGTACCCGCCCTTCATCAGCGAGGCGGAAAGCGAAGGCGAAAAGCGCGCCCTGACCAGCTTCAAATGGGCTTGGGAAGTGGAAAAGACCCACGAAGATCTGTACCGCCAGGCGCTGGAAATGCTCACCGCCGGAAAAGCCAACGAAGAAGAGTACGATTATTATGTTTGCCCGGTTTGCGGCCACACCCACCGGCGCAGCGCCCCGGAAAAATGCCCGGTCTGCGGCGCTCCTGGTTCCCGCTTTATGAAAGTTGCCTGAGTTAAGAATTTCTGATCCTTGAAATTCGGGGCTGCTATTTGATTTAGCAGCCCTTTCTTTTTATTTGTATCGTTGCTTCTGGTTTGTACAATGTTTGTCGAATCATTTCTTGCGCCAGCAGGGTTTAATCCACTACAATTGGGTCAGTTGGTGAATTTTTAAAGGAGACTTAACGATGGAAAATCGTCTATCAATGGCAGGAAAAACCGTTCTGGTAACCGGCGCAACTGACGGTATTGGTCTGATCACGGCCCGCGAGCTGGCGCGGATGGGCGCACGAACTTTGCTGGTAGGGCGGAATCCGCAAAAAACTGCCAATGCAGCCGAACAGGTTCGCAAAGAAACCGGCAACCCGCAGGTGGAAACACTGCTGGCGGATTTGTCGGTGATGGCCGAGGTGCGCGGTCTTGCAGAACAAGTGCGCGGCCGCACCGACCGGCTGGATGTGTTGGTAAACAATGCGGGAGCCATTTTTGTCTCGCGCCAGGTCAGTATCGATGGATATGAAATGACCTTTGCGCTCAATCATTTATCTTACTTTCTGCTGACCCATTTGCTCCTGGATCCGTTAAAGAGCAGCAGCCCGGCGCGGGTTGTGAATGTTTCTTCTGCGGCGCATTATGGCGGCCGGATGTATTTTGACGACTTACAGCTGGAGCGCGGATTTCAGAGTTGGAAGGCATATGCCCAATCCAAGCTGGCCAATGTGCTCTTTACCTACGAACTGGCCCGCCGCCTGGAAGGAACGAATGTCACGGCGAACACACTGCACCCTGGTTTTGTGGCAACCAATTTTGGGAAATCAAACGGCGGCTTTTTCCGATCCTTGTTTGGTCTGTTCCAGGTTGGCGCGATTTCACCGGACGAAGGGGCGCAGACCTCCATTTACCTGGCGTCATCTTCCGATGTGGATGGGATTAACGGGCAGTATTTTGATAAACAGAAGGCGGTAAAATCATCACCTGCTTCATATGACCTGGACTCCGCTCGCCGTTTGTGGGAGATCAGCCTGGAATTAACCGGGCTAAATGAAAAAACTGCTGCATAATTTTTTGCCCGCTGGTTGAAAAATCGTCCGCAAGCCTGGCTTGCCGGACGATTTATTTTCATCAGCCGGTGCGGCTGCGCCATTTTTTAATTGTGATATGATGGATGGGATGAAGCGATTGATGCCCTCCCATTTCTTTATTCAGCGCATGGTTTTGCTGATTGTCAGCGGTTTGTTGGTGAGTATGCTGCTTGCGGCCTGTGCTGCTGCTGTTCCTACCCCGCCATTGGACCGGAAAACCCGTGTGCCGGTTGGTTTACCGCCGGGCAGCCCGGTGGAATCCTTCCCATCTGCGCAGGCTGCGCGGTTGTCATTGGCACAATCATTGGGTTTGCCGTCAGACTCTGTGCTGGTGCGGCAGGTGGAGCCGGTGGAGTGGCTGGATGCCTGTCTGGGGCTGGCACAGCCAGATGAAATTTGCGCTCAAATGGTGACGCCGGGCTATCTGGTGACGCTCGAAGCTCAGCTGCAAACCTATTATTTCCGCACAGACCTCAGCGGCGACCTGATACGGCAGGTGCCCCGGGATGTAGATTTGCCGCCTGCGGTGCTGGCAGCTCGAGCGTACCTGTTTGCCAGCCTGGGGCTAACCGCTGACCAGACGATAGACGTTGTCGATGTGCAGCCGGTGGACTGGCCGGACGGCTGCCTGGGCATTCAGGTGCCGGGACAGATGTGTACGCAGGCCATTGTGCCGGGTTACCGCATCCTATTCGAGTATGCCGGCGAGCAATATGAACTGCATACCGACCAAACGGGTGACCAGATCCGTGAGGCAGGGCCAGGGCTTGCTCAACCGCCTGTGCAAGAACCTTCGATTACCTGGATGGACAGCCCGGAATCTGAATCGTGCCAGTCGGTTGCCGTGACCCCAACCGGAGTCTCTGCCGGCCGCTGCGGGAACGAGCTGGCTTTTTTGCCGTGGATTAACGAAGTACGCGCTGCCGAGTTTGATGAACTGGCCGCATGGTATGCTCCTTTCAAGGCAAATACAGCCGCCGGGTTTGTGACCTTTCTAGGGCAGGGCAGCCAGGTTGCCAGCCCGGCAGAACAGCGCAGCATGGCTGCCTGGGCGCGCCTGATTCACCTGGAACAGCAGGCCGGGCAGGTTGACCCAACGCTGGGCATTGTGCTGACCTGGCACCAGAGTGGTGGAATTGCCGGTGTTTGCCAGGACCTGGTGATCTATGAATCGGGCTGGGCTTCTGCGTTTACCTGCAAAGGGGATGTACAGCAGGCCGTCAGTACCAAACGGCTGCAAACCCAAGAACTGGATTTGTTGTATAATTGGCTAGATCGATTGGTGCGCCTGGATATTGAACGAGCTGATCCGGCCGCCGCTGATGGATTGTCAGAACATTTGATTTTGGCTGGCAGCGGCGGTGAAGCGCCTGCCCCGGGAGAGCAAGACGGGCTTTTCCTTCTGGCACAAACGATTTACCAATCGATTCTTCCATAGCCATCCGGACTTGGGGCGGAAACGCTCCAGAACTGGGAGGGGGCTCCCTAACCCCCTCCCTGATTATTTAATTAGGGAGTGCAAATTGGATTACAATTAAGCGGTGATCAATTTATTTAGAGGTGATGAACATGGAACTATTTCTTGATTCCGCGGTCATTCGCGATGCCGAAATTGCCTCACAATGGGGGTGGGTTAAGGGGATTACCACCAACCCGGTGCTGCTGGCGAAGAGCGACCGCACTCCATCCGAAACCCTGCGGGCGCTGGCAAACCTGACCAGTGGTCCGGTTTTTTACCAGTTAACCGCTACCGACCTGAAGGGGATGTTGGCTGAGGCGGATATGGCGCATTTACTGCTTGGCCGCCAGTTGGTGGTTAAAATCCCTGCGGTCAAGATTGGTTTTGAGGCTGCTTCGCGGCTTTCGCCATATATCCCCATTTGCGTCACGGGTATCTATCACGCTGCCCAGGCTATGGTAGCACAAGCCGCGGGTGCGCGTTATGCGGTGATTTATTTCCACCGCGCCATGACCCTGTTGGATGACGGACTGCGGCTTGCCCGCGAAATGGTTACGGCGCTGCAGGGCACAGAGACTACCGTATTGGCTGCCAGTATCAAGTCGCTGGATGAGGTGATTGCCATCCGGCAGGCCGGGATAACCTCAATGACCATGCCGCTGGCGATGTTAGAAGCGATGACCACGCAGCCGATCAGCGAGGAAACCTGGC
Source organism: Chloroflexota bacterium (assembly GCA_029265085.1). Next base: position 7,518 of record JAJUJY010000039.1, on the reverse strand, counting down.
AGGAATTCACCCAAAACGGGATAGGACTTCCGGCTGACGCTTCTCGGGCTATGATGGGCGGCAGCCACTAAGCGCCGGATCGCGGTAAAATTGGTTGTTCGCTAATCAGCGGAGTTTGATATACTTAACCTTCGGCGGAAACGTTCGAAGGTTTTGTTTTTGCCGTAAGGAGGGGAGGAATCATTCCATGAAAATCTTCTTGCTCCTGCCTGATCTTCACACTGAGGTTGGTAAATCTTGAATCCGACTGATCCCAAGTCCGTTGAAGTGGTTGTGCCGGTCTATAACGAAGAGGCTGTGATTGCTGCGTTTTACCAGCAGCTCAGCACCGCAGTGGCTGGTTTGCCTTATCACTTCGGGTTTATTTTTGTGAATGACGGCTCATCGGACGGCACACTGGCGCAGCTGGAAGCGCTCGCTGAGGCGGACCCGCGGGTGAGCGTGCTGGACTTGAGCCGCAACTTTGGCCACCAGGCTGCGATTACTGCCGGGCTGGATCAAGCCAGCGCGGATTTTGTGATCACAATGGACGGTGACGGGGAGCATCCCCCATCGATGATTGCGGAGATGCTGCGGCTGGCCGAATCGGGCTATGATGTGGTGCTGACACAGCGGGTGGAGCCGCAGCAGGCTTCCCCCTTTAAACGCTGGACCTCAGACCAGTTTTACCGTTTTATTAACCGTATTGGTGACACCCGGGTAATTCCAGGCGCGGGGGATTTTCGCCTGCTCAACCGCTCAGCAGCGGGCGCGCTCAATTCGCTGCGCGAATACCAGCGTTTCCTGCGCGGAATGGTCGCCTGGATGGGATTCCGCACGGTTATTTTGCCTTATACGCCGCAGGCTCGATTGGGCGGACGTTCCAAGTACTCGTTGAAAAAGATGCTGCGCCTGGCAACCAATGCGGTATTTTCCTTTTCGCTCATGCCGTTGTATATCAGCCTGACCATTGGGGCGATCTTTTTAATCCTTGCCCTGGTAGAAGCAATTTATGTGCTCAGTTTTTGGGTCACCGGTAATATTTCACACCTGGAACCCGGCTGGAGTTCATTGATGTTTGTGCTGCTGGTGGTGGGCGGCGCGCTGATGATTACCCTCGGCTTTATTGGCATTTACGTGGGCTATATTTTTCAGGAAGTCAAAGACCGCCCCATTTACCTGATTCGCAGCAAGCATATTGCCCAAGCAGCGCATTCTACTTCCGAAGAAACAAAGCATGACTGATCGATTGAAAAAAATTGCAGCCTTTGTCTTTGCCCCGGCGCGTTTTCCGCTGGTGCTGCTTGGTGCAGCGGTACTGGCTTACGGCATATTGTTCCTCTGGCTGGGCTTTTATTGGGATGATTTCCCAATGATTTTTATCGCCGAAAATTACGGTCTTTCCGGCCTGGCGCGTTATTTTTCCACCAACCGCCCGGTGTGGGGCTTGCTTTACCAGGTATCTAATGCGCTGTTGGGATCATCTCCGTGGCAGTGGCAGATTTTTGCTGTATTTTGGCGTTGGGTCAGCGCAGTTTGTTTTTGGCTATTTTTCCGCCAGCTATGGCCGCGCCAGGAACGAGCGGCTGCCTGGGCTGCACTGGCATTTTTGGTGTACCCAGGCTTTGGCCAACAGGCCATCGCGATGGTGTACGGCCATTTCTTTATCGTTCTCTCCAGTTATCTCTTTTCTTTATATGCCATGCTGCGCGCGGTACGCGCAGAAAGCCGCCGCGGGCTTTGGGTGGTGGTGGCACTGGCCGCTTCACTGATTAACCTGGCTTGCATGGAATATTTTTTTCTGCTGGATTTGCTCCGCCCGCTGTTTCTTTGGGTGGTTTTCGCTGAGCCGGTTGCGGATTTTCGTTCGCGCATCAAGCGCACTGCGCTCACCTACCTGCCGTATCTGGTTGTTTTCCTGGGGGTGGGTATCTGGCGCGCATTTTTCTTTGAATACCAGACCAATAATTACGCCCCGGTCTTTTTTGAGCAGTTAAAAACACAGCCGCTGCAGGCGCTTGCCGCCTTGCTTGGGCAGGTTGTTTCGCAGACCTTCACCGCCGGAGTTGCTGCCTGGGGGCAGATTTTCCGGCTGCCCGATCTGGCCGGGTTGGGGAAAACCAACCTTGTATTGTACCTGGCTGTGCTGGCAGCTGGATTGGTGCTGACGGCAGGATATCTGGTAGGTCAGCGGGCTGCGCCTGAGGGTATGTACAAAGACCGCCTGCGTTGGGCGGGCACGGCTGGCGGGCTGGGTATGCTTGCGCTGTTGGTGGCGGGGTGGCCTTTCTGGTTGACTGAGCTGCCGGTGACCCTGGTGTTTCCCAATGACCGCTTCACCTTGCCATTTCTGCTGGGGTCGGTGCTGCTGCTGACCGGCTTGATCCAACTGATTCCAGGGCGCGCCTGGGTGCGCGCGCTGCTGGTTGGACTGGTGATCACCCTCTCTATCGGCCATCACTTTGAAAATGCCACTTCCTACCGCCGTGATTGGCTGGCGCAGCGCACCTTGTTCTGGCAGCTTACCTGGCGCATTCCGCAGCTCCAACCGGGCACAACCCTGATGTCTAACGATCTTTCACTGCGCTATTACAGTGATAATTCACTGACCGCCCCGCTCAATTGGATCTATTTCCCGGACAATCAGACCCAGGACTTGCAGGCGATGTTTTTCTTTCCGGCTGTGCGCCTGGGAAAGAACAATCTGCCGGAATTGAAGCCCGGACTGCCCATCCAGGTGGATTACCTGGCGGCAAATTTTCAGGGCAGCACCTCGCAGGTGGTGGCTGTTTTTTATGCGCCACCAGCCTGTTTGCGCGTTTTAGACCCGGAAGTGGAAGGGGAAAACTGGTTTGTGCCTGGGCTGCTGCGCGATGCGGCGGTCCAGTTAAGTTCAACCGCGTGGATCATTCCTGACCCTGCTCAACCTGCGCAGCCGATGCCTGCGTATTATGGCACAGAACCGGCGCACGGTTGGTGTTATTATTATGCAAAAGCAGACCTTGCCCGGCAAAGCGGCGATTGGCAAAAGGTAGTTGCTTTGGGTGAAGAAGCCTTTGCCCTGGGCGATTATCCCAATGATCCGGCGGAACGTTTACCCTTTATTGAAGGTTATGCCCAGATGGGTAACTGGCAGCGTGCGCTTGAATTAAGCCGCGAATCGGGGCAGGTTACTCCTGCGTTTCACCCGGTGCTTTGCCGCCTGTGGGAGCGGATTGACCGCACCACACCGGGCAGTCCGGAAAAAGAGCTTGTTGTTTCAACTATTCAATCCGAATTTTCCTGCAACCCTTAATCATCCCTGAGGAGGCATATGAAATTCTTGATCACCGGCGGAGCCGGATACATTGGCAGCACCATTGCGTCAGCCTTGATTGACAGCGGCCATACCCCGATTTTGCTGGATAACCTGGCAACCGGGCGAGAAGAATTTACCCGCGGGCGTATCTTTTACAAAGGCGATATTGCCGATGAACACATTCTGGAAACCATCTTTCATGATCACCCAGAAATTCAGGCAACCATTCACTGCGCGGCTTTGATTATTGTGCCTGAATCGGTGCAGAAACCCTACGAGTATTACCACGAGAACGTGGCCAAATCACTGGAGTTATTCCGCGTGCTCAAAAAATTGGGCTACCCGCGCGTGGTTTTTAGCTCCTCCGCATCATTGTATGATATCGTGCCCGGCTACATGGTGACCGAAAGCTCACCGCTTAAACCGTCCAGCCCGTATGCTCGCACCAAATATATGATGGAAATGATTCTGCGGGATTTCTGCATCGGCTACGGGATGAAAGGCATCGCTCTGCGCTACTTTAACCCGATTGGGGCAGACCCCAAGATGCGCACCGGCATCCATATTGAACGGCCGAGCCATGTGTTGGGGAAGATGGTGGATGTGGCCCTGGGAGCACTGCCTTATTTTGAATTGACCGGTGTGGACTGGCCGACTCGTGACGGCAGTGGTATCCGCGACTATGTCCATGTTTGGGACCTGGCCGAAGCACATCTTGCAGCGGTCTTGAATTTTGACCAGGTATTTGAGCGGGCAGGGAACCCGGCGGATAATTACCTGGTGATCAACCTGGGTACGGGCCTGGGTGTGACCGTGCGCGAGCTGGTTAAGGCGTTTGAAAATGTGTACGGCAAATCGCTGCCGCTGAAAGAAATGCCGCCCCGTCCGGGTGATGTGGCTGGCGCGTATGCCAATGCGGATACGGCTGCGCGATTGCTGGACTGGAAGGCCAAACTGAGCATCGAACAAGGTATTGCGGATGCGCTGCGTTGGGGCGAGGTCCGCACCAATATTATTCACTACCGCTAAAATCGACCAATTGCTTTTTCATGGGGCTGCCTGGTAACGCACAACCAGGCAGTTCTTCTTTGTGTGAAGGGGGCTGGCAGCAGCAGTGATTATTCCGTTTTCTCTGGAAGTGGTTTAATCAACGCAAGAATCTTCTGGTGGGCTTCCGGTTTTGCCAGCCCCAGCATCCGGTCGTTTGCATGGATCACAATGCTGCCGTTGGGAATCAAGAATTCATCTTTGCGGGCAATCAACACAACCAGGTATTCTTTGGGTAGTTTGATTTCAAAAATGGCCTTGCCAACCACCGGAGAGTTCTCTTTAATGATGACTTCTCGCAGCACGCCCCGCCATCCTTGCAGCGGCGTGGTTTCTAATGGGTAGCGCGGTTCTGGCTGGTTTGGATCGTCCACTTTAAGCCAGCGTGCCAGCCTTGTGATGGTTGTGCCTTGAATTAACACGGAAGCAATCACCACAAAAAAGACGATGTTAAAAATCAATCCGGATTCATCCAGCCCGGCCAGCCTGGGGTAGGTGGCGAGGATAATCGGAACCGCTCCGCGCAGCCCCACCCAGGCGACAAAATGTTTTTCCCTCATGGTGTAAGAAAACGGCAGCAGGCCAATCCAGACGCTGATTGGGCGGGCGATGAAAATGAGAATAGCCGCCAGGATCAACCCCGGCACAATCACCGGGACCAGGCGGCTGGGAAAGACAAATAAGCCCAGGGTTAAAAACATGACGATCTGAGAAAGCCATGCCAGCCCTTCGTAAAACCGTGAGAGGCTGCGCTTGTGCAAAAAATCGGAACGTCCCAGGGTCAGCCCGACCAGGTACACTGCCAGGAAGCCGCTGCCTTTCAGGAACGCGGTCACTGCAAAAGCCAATAATAATACGCCCAGCGTCAAAACGGGGTACAGCCCGTCATACCCCAGGCGCAGGCGGTTGATTAAGAAGAGCAAAATTTTCCCAAAAATAACCCCCAGGATTCCACCAATGATCATTTGCTGAAAGAAAAGCAGGATCAGGCTGGTCCATGATTGTTCCGGCTGCTGGATGAGCTGGATTAATCCAATGGTCAGGAATACGGCCATCGGGTCGTTGCTGCCGGATTCAAACTCCAGCAAAGGAGATAATTTACCCTTTAAGCGCACACCTTGCGACCGGAGCAGCGCAAAAACGGCGGCTGCATCGGTGGATGAGGTGATTGCCCCAATCAACAGCCCTTCCAACAGTGAAATGCGCAAAATGAGATGGGCGGCATACCCCAGAATGAAGGCGGTCAGAAAAACGCCGAGAGTTGCCAGGGTAAGAGACTCTTTGAGCACGCCGCGAATATTGTCCCATTCGGTATCCAGACCGCCGGAAAACAAGATGACCGTGAGCGCGAAAAACCCAATCGATTGGGTTATGATCGGATTGTCAAAGTAAATACCGCCAAAACCTTCTGAACCAGCCAGCATACCGATCAGCAGGAAAATCAACAGCGCAGGCACACCAAACCGGTCGGAGAACTTACTGGCAATCACGCTTAATACCAGCAGCACAGCAGCCACCAGGAAGAGCGTTTCAATGGAGATGCTTAAATCAAAATTCATGCTCAATTTCTCGCGATCTTTAGGCCAGTAAACGGGGATTTGGTTTTATTATATAGTACCTCGGCGGTATTTTTTAACGATCGGACGGCGCGGATTGGTGAAAATTGTGCTCATTTAGCATTCGCCGGGGAAAATTTACGGTATAAATACGGAGCGGCTTGAAGCGCAGGAGAAGTGTTTCCGGCCGGATAGACAACATACCAGCTAACCAGCGAGTGACTTGAGAGGAACGTGATCTTGGAAAAGCCTACCATTATCGGAACAAATATTGTTTTGCGCCCTATCACCGCGGACGATGCAGATGCAATGTTTGCCAGCCTGTCGGATGAGGAATCGGTGCGTCTGACGGGCACGCAGGCAGTTTTTACATTGGAAGAGGTTCAAAATTATTGCCAGCGGATTGTGCATGCAGATGACCGGGTTGATTTTGCAATCACGACAAAGGATGATCCCGCGTATATTGGGGAAGCAGTGCTGAATAATATTGATTGGGAAAATCGCAGTGCAAACTTCCGGATTGCTTTGGCCGGGGCAAAGCATTTTGGCAAAGGGCACGGCAGTGAAGCTGCCCGGCTTGTGGTGGCGTTTGGTTTCGAGACGCTCAAGCTGCACCGGATTGAGCTGGAAGTGTATGATTTCAACCCGCGCGCGCAGCATGTTTATGAGAAAATCGGGTTTGTCCGCGAGGGTGTCCGGCGGGATGTGCTGCTGTGGGAAGGTGAATATCACAGTGCGATTGTGATGAGTATTTTGGAACAGGATTATTATGTGCATTGAAACCAGCCGCCGGTTTTTTGAACTGGCATACGGTTTGGGTCTTTGCACATTATGCCCTGGATTGCCTGATTGGGACGGTGGAGGTTGGTAATTCCGCCTCGCAAAAAGTGTTGGAAAATGCGGTACGCCCATATCTGCGGCAAAGAATGGCTGGTTCATATTGAGAACCAGTACCATACCTATCGATACTATCAAATCATGCGCGTTTGCATTGTGGCTTGTTGTGGTGGAAATCGGGTGCCGTCATTTGACAGGTGAAATAATTTGGTGATTAAGCTGACCGTGGATATAATTTTCTTGTTGTATATAAAACGGGGGAATCCAACCACAAAAATTTTCTCGGTGAACGCAGCGGTTTGAGGTCAGGAATAGCTATGATCAAGGTCTGTATCCAGGTTGAGGCTGGGTCTTGCGAAAAGCGGCTCTATAACGAAAGCACGGTGGAATATAAGGAAACGCGCCGGGTAACTCGCCCATATCCTTATCCCTACGGCTTTATTCTGGATACCTGCGCGGAAGACGGCGGCAGCCTGGATTGTTACCTGATCACCCGCCAGCGTCTGGAACCAGGCGCAATTGTGGAGTGCGAACCGCTTGGGCTGTTGGAGCAATATGAAGGTAAGGAAGTGGACCATAAGATTCTGGCAGGGCTGCCGGGTGACGAAGATGGGGTGATCCATCCGGAACTCCTGCAGGAACTGCAAGAATTTATAACTGCACTGTTCGCTGTGTTTCCGGATATCCAGGTGCGCGTTGGCCCAATTCTTTCCCGCGAGGCGGCACTGAGCTGTATTGAGGCAGGCCGCAAAGCAGCCTATTAAAGGATGAACTTGCCAGGGAGAAAAGCGAGGCAAATTG